>CAISKH010000395.1 GCA_903885865.1 uncultured Mucilaginibacter sp. | reverse complement strand
CCGACTCAAAGCCGCAGCTTTGACAAAAATACGCGATCCTGGTTTTAGCCATATTGTTTTGATGTGCGGATATGCAGATATGCAAATGTGCAGATTATATTGGGAATGGCAAAGGGTTTTACTAAATATTTTAGTATTTGCGGTTGCGTTCTAATTCTTTCTTTGTAGGAGGTAAAAATCTAAAGTTAGCGGGTATGGGTGGTTCGGGTGGTGGATTTTGAAGCGTAGTTTCAAATTTAAACGGACGCTTGGTTTCCGTAAGCGGTATGTTCTTATAGGTTTCATTTAACCAAACCAGGGCATTTCTAACCGAGTCATTTTGAAGGCCATAAAATCCAACTATCCTTTTTCTTTTATTTTTCCAATGAATAATTAACTCAAAAGTACTTCCATCATCTATATAGTTATTGCCAGAGTCGGGCAATGTTTTGTATTTTATTTCCTCAAATTTGCTATTTAAAATATCCCAAAATCGTTCGGTAATATGTGCTTTAAAGTAACCTCTTTTTAAGGACTCCTTTTTGTTAAAGCCATTGCCATAATAATTGTAAGTTAATGAAGCGTTAATGCTTACAGCTTGTTCAAAATCACCCCATCCCCATAAGGTAGCTAATTCTATCTTTGTAATTTCATTATTTCTATGCGCGGGTTTGCATCCTATTAAAAAGATAATCAGCAACAAACTAAAGAAGCATTTCATTGTGAAGTTAAATTGGCAAAGACAAGATACCCTCTTTATGTCAATTTACAATTAAGCAGACGATTGCTGTTTTGGAAATAATAAAATATCTTAGGTAATAATATGGATAATCACAATAAACTTAATTTGGAATGGATACCTGCCGCATACGCAGCAGATAAAAGTACGTTCCACAAAAAGGAAGAAGAAACAATAAAAAAGGCAGCCCCGATAGTAAAAACCAAAAGCCTGTACCAAACGGAAACCGGCCTTAGACAAAATAAAAAACTCGGGCTTTAATCAATTCGCGATGTAATCCTTTCGCCTTCTGTCCCATTTTCCCACCCCTCCATTAATCCTTTCACCTTTTGCCTTTCACCTTTCACCTCAAAAACGTACTTTTGCAAACTTTATTAAACTCGTTACTTATGCTAAGAACTCATACCTGCGGCGAATTAAATATCAGCAACTTAGGCCAGGCAGTAACTTTATGCGGGTGGGTACAAAAATCGCGCGATCTGGGCGGCACCACCTTTATTGATATGCGCGACCGTTACGGATTAACCCAGCTGGTGTTTAATATTGATACCGCTGCCTCGCTGCGTGAAACCAGCCGTACGCTGGGCCGCGAATTTGTAATTAAAGCAAGCGGTACGGTAATAGAGCGGACCAATAAAAACCCTAAAATACCTACCGGCGAAATTGAAATAGCGGTGGAGGCTATAGAAGTGATCAATGCTTCGAAGATCCCGCCGTTTATGATAGAGGATGAAACCGACGGCGGCGAAGAGTTAAGGGCGAAATACCGTTACCTCGACTTGCGCCGTACCCCAATACGCAATAACCTGGTGCTTCGCCATAAAATGGCGCAGGAAGTACGCAAGTATTTGGATATGCTTGATTTTATTGAGGTGGAAACACCCGTGCTTATCAAATCAACCCCTGAAGGCGCGCGCGATTTTGTGGTACCAAGCCGCATGAACCCCGGCGAGTTTTACGCCCTGCCGCAATCGCCGCAAACCTTTAAACAATTGCTGATGGTAAGCGGTTTCGATCGTTATTTCCAGATCGTTAAATGTTTCAGGGATGAGGACCTCCGTGCTGACCGTCAGCCTGAATTTACACAGATAGATTGCGAAATGGCGTTTATAACACAGGAAGATATCCTGAATATTTTTGAAGGGTTAACCCGCCACCTGTTTAAAGCGGTTAAAGGAATTGAGTTTGATGATTTCCCGCGGATGCAATACGCAGATGCGATGCGTTTGTATGGATCGGATAAACCTGATATCCGTTTCGGGATGCAGTTTGTGGAGCTGAATGATATTGTAAAGGGTAAAGGCTTAAGCATATTTGATAATGCCGAACTGGTAGTGGGCATTAACGCCAAAGGCTGTGCCGATTATACCCGTAAGCAAATAGATGAGCTAACCGAGTGGTTGAAGCGCCCTCAAATTGGCGCTACCGGGATGATATACTGCCGGTATAATACCGACGGTACTTTAAAATCATCTGTTGATAAATTTTATACCGAGGACGACCTGACTAACTGGGCAGCGGCATTTGAAGCAAAACCGGGCGACCTGCTATTGGTATTAGCTGGAAATGCTGAAAAAACAAGCAAGCAATTAAATGAGTTGCGTTTAGAAATGGGTAACCGTTTGGGGCTGCGCGATAAAAACAGTTATGCGCCATTATGGGTATTTGATTTTCCATTATTAGAATGGGACGAGGAAACCGGGCGTTACCATGCCATGCACCATCCGTTCACCTCGCCGAAACCAGAGGATATTGCCCTGCTGGATACCAATCCGGGCGATGTTCGAGCTAATGCTTATGACCTGGTTATAAACGGAACTGAAATTGGCGGCGGATCCATACGTATCCATGACCGCACCCTGCAGGCGCTGATGTTTAAACATTTGGGCTTTACAACCGAAGAAGCACAAAAGCAATTTGGGTTTTTAATGGATGCCTTCGAATATGGCGCCCCCCCGCATGGCGGTATCGCTTTCGGGTTCGACAGGCTTTGCTCCATATTTGCCGGGTTGGATTCTATACGTGATGTTATTGCGTTCCCTAAAAATAACTCGGGCCGCGACGTGATGATCGATTCGCCATCAACAATTGCCGATACACAATTAAATGAATTGAAAATTAAAACGGCACTATAAATCCAGGTGACCAATGGCGGATAATATTTTGTAATTTTGCCGCGAATGCTAAAAGAAGTTAAATTTTAACCTCTTGTATAATTTTTAAGTATAAAATCAGTTATAAAGTAAAAATCTGCATGAAAAAACACCTTACACTATTTTTTAGCCTGTTTGTTATTGGTTTAACATCATGTCAAAAGGGAGGCGATGTTACCAGCCAGCAAGCGGCTATAGATGATGCAAAGATACAGGCATATATAAAAGCCAATAATATTCCGGCAATAAAGGACCCTTCCGGATTGTATTATCAAATAATTACCCCGGGAGATCCAACTACAAAACCAACACTTCTTTCAACCGTTCAGCTTACCTATACAAACAGTTATCTTGATGGGGTAAATTTTGACCACGTTGATGTTGTGAATTATAAATTGAGCAAGCTGTATAACTCCGGCGGCAGCATGACACCCGGTTTGCAAATTGGATTACCTAAAATAGGTACAGGTGGGCGGATCATTTTAATAGTGCCTTCGGCGCTGGGTTATGGTAACACAACCCAGTTTACAGTACCGGCAAATTCTATATTAATTTATACTATTGATCTGATAGGTGTTTATTAACTCGTGTAATTAATTGTGTATCATTTATAACAATATGAAAAAATATTTTTTATTTATCAGCCTGTTTGTTGTCGGGTTATCGTCATGCAAAAAGCCTGCAACATTTGACGCGGCCGCGCAAGCAGCTACTGACGATTTACTTATTCAAGCGTATATAAAACAATACAATATACCCGCAGTAAAAGACCCTTCCGGCCTTTATTACCAGATAATTACTCCCGGGACGGGGGCCCATCCCAATGATGGTTCTAACGTAACTGTTGGTTATACATGTACTTTGACAGATGGTACTGCTATTGATTCGGGGAGCAGCAGCTATTTTGCACCCCTCGGTCTTACAATACAAGGGTGGCGTACCGGCCTGTCTTTAATTGGCACAGGCGGAAAGATTTTGTTGCTGGTCCCGTCAGCATTGGCTTATGGAAATACTGCCCATGGCGCCATTCCGGCCAATTCGGTATTGGTGTACAATGTAACATTGCAGGGCTTTAATTAAGCACTTAATTTAATTTCTTAAATTCATAGGGGTCGTATTCAACAAAATCGGCCACCTTGATTCTTACGCTTGTTATTTTTCCATTTTGAAATGTAAAAGCAAAAACCGTTTTACCATATTCGGGGTCAGAAAAAGTGGCATAAAACCTATTGCCGCCCAACGGCTGCAGGCGCACAAACATTTTGGTATGATGTTCGAACCGCATTTCAAGGTCGTTGTTTTCGCCGGCGGTAACAACCATATTACCATATAAGTCGTTATAATATTTGCCTGTATAATTAACCACAGGCATGGCGGGCGGCAAATTTAACGCTACCGAATCGCGCAGT
>CAISKH010000394.1 GCA_903885865.1 uncultured Mucilaginibacter sp. | reverse complement strand
TGTTCAACACAATAGCCCTGCGGATCTAAACCGGGCTGCGCCAACAATTGGTTAAACGTACGCTGAATAGCGGGTATATCCTTCATTAAATCGTGTATAGTAAGGCTAATATAGTTGCCTTTTTTTAATGTCATCGTATCGCAGTTTAATTTTTCTCCTTCGCCCTCAACCAGCTCTTCGGCTGCTGCCCTATAAACAATGGCGCCATTCTCAGGGCGCGATATGCCGAAATACCTTCTCTCTGTAGTAAACGGTATCAATGCGTGAAGTGTTTGGTGCGCCTCCAAAACACCATCGGGGAAAGTTTTTGCGGTTTTATAAAAAACTTTAATGTCTTTATCTACTGTTATCGTTTCCATAATAAATTGTTTTAATTGCTGGTCAAATTTAGATGGAATCCGTTGAGTTTTAGGGTGAGGTAAGGACTATTTAAGGGGTGGATTGGGACATGATTAGATAATAAGCTCTTTTTGCCATTTCCAAAACACCCACCCAAATAAAACACCCACCAATATCCCATAAAAAGCCCCTGCCATAACATCAACAGGGTAATGCACCCCAACATATACCTGCGCGAAGCTGATGGTTGCCGCCCATAAAATACTTGCGGGCAATATCCAACGATATTTTTTGTAGAACACCATGCTCAAAAAAACAGCAATGGCAAAATGGTTACTTGCATGGGCGGATGGGAAGCTATAACCTGTGCCGCAGTCAATACGTTGTACTACGGTTGCCGTCATTGCCGGGTCGTTACACGGGCGTACCCTTTTGTAAAACGATTTGGCTATGGTTGCGCTTCCATAATCGGCTGCACCAAATGTAAGGGCAAGCAGCACGATAATAACTGCGCCCTGCTTTTTATATCGCCAAAGGCAAAAAACAAAGATAAATACATAGAGTGGCGCCCACGTATAGGGGTTGCGCAAAACGGGCATCAATACATCAAAAAAAGCGTTGCCCAGGTCGTGGTTAATAAAGTAAAATATTTGCCTGTCAAGGTGTAATAGGAAATCGGACATTCGGTTTGTTTGAAAATGTAAATATAATTATAATGTATGAACCATGATTTAAGGATTTACCAATGCCAAATAAATCATGGTTATCCAACAATTCCACAAATCACGGTTCAGACAAAATGAATAAATATCCTTACTTTTGCACCCATAATAAATAGCAAATTTTGACTTTAATAAAATCAATTTCAGGTATACGCGGCACCATTGGCGGTGCACCCGGAGATGGCTTAACCCCTGTAGATATTGTAAAATTTACCTCAGCGTTTGGCGCCTGGGCCATTAAAAAATCAGGCATAAAAAAAATAGTACTGGGCCGCGATGCGCGTATTTCGGGCAGTATGGTAAATAATTTGGTAACAGGCACGCTACAAGGATTAGGTATTGATGTGGTAGATATTGGCTTGTCGACCACCCCAACTGTCGAGATTGCCGTTCCATTAGAGAAAGCCGCCGGAGGTATCATACTTACAGCCAGCCATAACCCCAAACAATGGAATGCGCTTAAATTATTGAATGCCGACGGCGAATTCATTAGCGGTACTGATGGAGAAGAGGTTTTGGCAATGGCCGAAAGTAGCAACTTTACCTACGCCGGAGTTAATGAATTAGGCAAG
>CAISKH010000393.1 GCA_903885865.1 uncultured Mucilaginibacter sp. | reverse complement strand
TTAAAAAATTCATACCCTCCGGGAGTTGTGCTCCCATTCTTATCAATTGTCATAGTGTCTACACACTGGTTTACCCATGTTAATTGATTTTGGTTCCATATTACATCATACGTATCAGCAGGTGTCCGGGTATAGTAAATGTAGAGGTCATGCCTGGGGGCACCGTGGGGTTTTGATATTAAGGTTTTGAAATTATTATTAGCAGGTGTCATCATGCTATCAATGTTCAGTAATCTAAGCGGCGACGGATTTTGGCGGTTCTGCTTATTGTTAATTTCATAAGTGAAAAAGCCCTCCGCTCTTGAAGTATTATTCATCGCTGACCTAAAAAAATGCCGGGCCGAGCCCAGGTAGGCCAGCTTTCGGTTATTATCCCATTGGTTTTGTTGTTGCACAGTTCCATTAAGCTCTTCAAAGTAGGGACTCCCCTCATAATAACAAATACTATATGCATAATAATAAGTGAATTTTTTTAACAGGTATTTTATTTTGTAGCCCAGGGCGTCATTTTCAATTATTATGAAATCATTGGCAGTTGCTTCGAGTACATACTGCCCTTTTGGCCCTGCATGTAAATTAATAACCTCTGGATTTAATATTTTGCATTGGCGTGCATTGGCGTCGCGGCCAATAAAATTGTCGATAAACAGCTTCAAATCACGGGTGCTATTTTTGGGCTTAGCAGCAGTTATAGTAATTGCCTGCAGCTCTGTATTGCTTGGTTGTAACTTAACAGATATTACAACAGGTCTGTCTCGGATATTGATAACACGGATATCGCTTGTAAACCCGATCATTTTCACTACTATTTCATACGATCCGGGTGAAATGCCGCCTAATAAAAATTTACCCGAACCATCAGTACCCGTCACCTTTTTGGTGCCGGTTAAAAAAACGGTAGCGCCCGGAAGCGGCACACCTTTTTCATCGCTTACTGTACCGCTAATATCGTAGGTTTGCTGTACTACGGCATCAACAGTACTAACTTTTTCTTTAACCTCAGGTATTTCCTTTTCTTTAATAATTACCATTTTATTATAAATGGTATAACTAAGTGGCTGGTCGGAAAATATTTGCGCTAATGCTTCATCTAAAGGAGCGTTTACCAAATTAACATTTACCGTTTGCGCCTTGTTTAAAAGTTCTGTTGTACCTGCAAAATGGTAATCGGTTTGTTTTTGTATATCTTTATATACGGTTTCAAGAGGCGCATTTACTTCCCTTAGGTTTATTTGCTGGGCCTTTAGGTGCAGGCCCGCAAAAATCAGCACTATACAAAGTAGTCTTTTCATATAATACACAATTATTTATCACTTTTTATCCGCTACCGGTTCGCCAAAATAGTCCAAAGGGGTAAGATCAGCTATCCGCAGCCAAGCCCAATAGCCGGCGTAAAGAAAACCTAAGGATGGGGTAACATCGCCATTTCTATCAATCATTACTGTTTCGGCAAGCGGGTGAATTATTGATATTTGCCGCTTTTTCGGAATTGATTTCACCGGCAGCTCAATAGTGCCGCCCGTGTTGTAATATAAAGCCGATTCATCTTCGCCCGTGTAAACAATAAAATACCCTCCCGATTCGGGTTTATCCCGGGTAACAGGCTTAGCGTCGGAAATTAAGGTTTTAAAATTTTCGCTATCAGCAATAAACAACGCATCAATATTTAATATCCTGATGTTAACCAGTTTCCTCCTGCCCGGATCGTCGCTGTCCTGGTAAAAAGTCCAGCGTTCATTGGCCGGCGTATTTTGTATCATGATGGGATTATCTATTACCTGGTAAACGCTGAAACCCTCTGCTTTTGCCGTGTTATTCATTACTGCCTTAAAAAAATGCCTGTCGGAGCTCATATAAGCCACCCTGCGGTTAATTTGCCATTTCTTTTGCTGGACTTCGGTGCCTTTCATTTCTTCAAAATAAGGGGACCCCCCCATGGTGCACACGTTATTTTGCATATCGAGATCAAATGTCCTTAGCAGGTATTTGAGCGTGTACCCCAGCGCTTTATTCTCTACCACCACGAAGTCGTCGGCGGTGGCGGTGAGACGAAAATCATTGTTTTTGTTATAATAAAATTTCAGCACTTCCGGGTTTAACAATTTGCATTGCTGCGCGTTAACCGTTTCGCCGAGAAAGTTTTTAATAAACATTGCCAGGTACCGTTCCCTGTATATATCGGGGCCACCGCTTATGTTAACCTCTTTAAGGGTTGTAACGCTTTCTTTTAAACGGACAGTGAGGTTAGCCGATTGTTCCCTGATAGTAACACTTTGTATATCCGGCTCAGAGCCGAGCAGCTTAACAACCACTTCATAAGTTCCGGGCGTAATATTGTTAAAACTGAATTTCCCCTCGTTATTGGTAGCCTGTATATACTTTGAATTAGTAATAAAAACTGTAGCGCCAGGCAGCGCCACTCCCTTCCCGTCGCTTACCGTACCGCTGATGGAATAGGTTTGTTGCGCTTTTGCAGCAAAGTTTATAAAGATCAGCAGTATAAAAAGTATTTTTTTCAT
>CAISKH010000392.1 GCA_903885865.1 uncultured Mucilaginibacter sp. | reverse complement strand
TTATTGCTTCGCCAGCGTATATTCTCCCCAAAAATCAGCCGGTATATATCCATGCGGGTTGTTCGGGCTGGGGGGGCTGGAAACCGGAGTTTTCCGGGTAAAACTTGTATATATAGGTCTGACTCCGTTAAAAAAGTTTAGCATTTCGAAATAATGCATTCCACCCGGCACTGCAATATTATAAGCAAATTTTTCAGATTTAGCGGCGTCGAGGCCTAACAATGATAAGTTAACAGCCATCTCATAAGTATAAACCATTTTATTATCAAATAAGGAGGCCACTTTAATACCGTCGTGGTTAGATATCGAAGTAAGCTCAGCCAAACGCCTTATGCCGGTAACCCAAATGAATTTTGACCTACCAATTAACCGGCTATTAGTAGCCATTGCCAATGAATCCGGCCGTGCTTTTATATCACTAAAATTTATAAACGTCCCAATTTCCTTTAAAAGTGCAGGGTCATTCTTTGCAAGTGAAGGGTAATTAGCGTCTTTTAAATCAGGGTAAGTAATATTTGGAGCATCTTCAAAATCTTTTTTTCCTGTTCTGTTAATGATAAAGCCTACACCACCGGACAAAATCATACCGATTATCCCCGGATCTGTTGCCTGTACCGTCAGGTACAAATTTTTATCATCATTTGCCAGGGTTTAGTAAACATGAGTGGTATCGTTATAAGCCTGGAACCGGTTGTTCCACTCGGTTGTTTTGCCATCAATGTTTATATTAGCCGGTGCACGCAGGCTAACTTGCTGCACATTGGGAAGTTTTCTGATTGATGTATCTGTTGTGGTAGCCAGAGGTTGTATGTTTGTAACATTATCACCGTTTTCAGTTGTGAATGGTGCGCTAACAGTAACCTGGGGTTGCGTGCCGGTATTATTATCGCCATTTTCAGTTGCCAGGGATTCGTTCACAATGGGTTTTTCAGGGGCGGGGTCAATCGCCATACTAATTTTATCCATTGCAATAGCCATATTTTCATAGGCGCTTTTAACCGCTACCCGCGCGGTTTGCGCAATACCTTTATTGCAAAATAATAGCAGCGCGTATACAATTAGCGGCATAAGTGCAAGTTTTTTATACAGCGCTATTTTAGCAGACGTAGTTTTAGTCATCATAATTAACCGCTTTTTGGTGGCTAAATAATTAAACTGGCTGGTTAGATACAGGCTGCCGCATTGGCCGGCTTTACTTAATAATAAATATTGGTAAGCGGGTGTATTATCATAACTTTTTACAACTGCTTCGTCTGCTAAAAACTCATGATTAAGCTGCAGGCCCTGCGGTAAAAAGGGATAAAAGGGTTAAACCAGCAGACAGCCTGCAACAATTCAACTGCAATTACATCCAGCGAGTGCAACTGCTTTACATGCGTTTGCTCATGGCAAATAATTTCGGGTTCTATTAATCCATTTTGATAATCGTTCTTATTGATGAATACATATTTTAAAAAACTATGCGGGGTTACTTCTTCATCCAATAATATCAGTTGAATATCATCGTAAGGTATGACGGTGTTTTTAGCAACAACGCGGCTGATCTTATAACTATTACGGGCAAACCTGAAAAGCATCGCCAGAGTTATGATACCGTATAGGGTAAGCAATAAGCCGGGAAGGTAATTACGCGCCGGCTTTTGTAAAACAGTTTGCCGGGCCGGGCTGCCGGTTATAGACGGAACAGATCGACTTATGGCCTGCTGATGTACGGAGCCATTAATTATACGCTGGCCTATAGCCTCACGATGAACAGGGCCGTTAATTACAGGCTGATCTATTACTTGCTGATGAACTCGGCTATTAACCACCGCTGCAACAGTTTTACTTATAATTTGCTGATCAATTACCGGAACTTTTATATGTTGTATGCCAATAGTTATAAAAGGTACAACCAACGAAAATACCAGGCTGAACAGCAGGTAAAACCGGTTAAACCGGTATAGGTTTTCATTGCCTAAAAATAACTGGTAAACCAATAAAAGCAGGCCCGAGCATAAAATGAAATTGATTATATATACTATCATTTTTCCCTCCTTTTAATTTCAAGGTCAATAATTTTTTTAAGGTCCTCCAGTTCGGTAGGTGTGATGTTTGATGAGGCGGTAAAAAAAGATGCAAACTGTAAAGCCGAATTATTAAAGTAATTTTTAATAA
>CAISKH010000391.1 GCA_903885865.1 uncultured Mucilaginibacter sp. | reverse complement strand
GTTGCTTCATTGCATACGGTAATGCCATAAGAAATTTTAATTTCCGTTTTAAAAAGATTAAAAAACATATTCGTTATTTTTATTGACTTAACTTTTTTATAAAAGTAATAATGGATTTACAAAGATGAGGTAATCATTATTTATAATCTTTATTCCGGCGCAAAATCCATACGTTTTCTGCTAAAAAATAAAGCCACCTGTATAAATACAGATGGCTCGTTATAGCTATTTAATACCCCTATTAAAATAACCTGGGTAAAGTAAAAGAATATTTTATAGCCAACCAAATCAATCAATCAACTATTATCAAAAACATACATATACGTCGGTTTTTTTAATTTTTTAGGAAAACATTTTTCTTTAACATTTAAATTTTCATAGATATTATGAGATTTATTACTTAAATCGATAAGGATCAACCTAGTAAAACAGCCTTAACCACATCCAGTATTTTAAATGAATCGGCTGAGGTTGGCGCTTCAGCATAAACACGCAGCACCGGCTCAGTTCCCGATGGGCGTATCATTACCCAGGTTCCATCCTCAAAAAAGAATTTAAAGCCGTCCATATCATCTGTTGCAGCCACCTTCAAACTACCAAAGGCGGTGTATTTACCAGTTTTGCTGTTGCTTATAATTTGTTGTTTCCGTTCCTCGGTTACGTGCAGGTCATACCGCTCAACGGCGAATTTGCCAACCAGGTCATATATTTCCTGAACCAGGTCGCTCAGGCTGCGGCCGGTTTTGGCCATAAACTCCCAAATGATTAAACCTATCCATATACCATCACGTTCCGGAATATGGCCCGCTGCGGCAATACCGCCCGATTCTTCTCCTCCCACCAAAAATGGCTTGCCCGAGTTTACAATCAGGTCGCAAATGTATTTGAAACCTATTTTGGTTACCGTATTATTCAAACCGTATATATCGCATAGCTTTTGTATTTTGCTGGTGCACGAAAAGGTTGAATAAACCTCGCCGGTTTCCTTTTTTACTTTATACAGGTAATGGATAAGCAGCAGCAGAATATGATGCGAATCTACAAAGTTGCCATCCTGGTCATACAAACCAATACGGTCGGCATCACCATCGGTAACCAAACCCGAAGCAATTTCACCTTCTGATAGTTTAATAATATCTTCAAATTCGGTCAAATTGCGTTGAATAGGCTCGGGCGCCTGCCCATCGAAACCAGGGTTGGTGTCACAATGCAAAAAGGTAATATCGGGGAACAGGCGGCGCATTACATTTTGCCCCGCGCCATACATGGCGTCATAGGCCCAGCCAAGTCCGCAGGTGCGTATGGCTTCCAGGTCGAAGTTATTTTCAACGTGGGCCACATACATATCTTCCAGGTTGATGTATTCAATCAACCCGTCTTTTTGATATTCGGCCAATGATTTTAAGCTGATATCGAGCGTATCAGGTATCAGCGCTTCCACCTTTTCAATATCAGCCGGAACAGCGGGGCCGCCAAAATCAGCTTTTATTTTATAACCATTATATGCCGGCGGATTATGGCTTGCCGTAATTATGATGCCAGCCGAAGCATGTTTGCGTACCGTCCCTAATGATATCATCGGGGTGGAAACGAACGAATTTTCGGCACGAAATACCTTTACACCCTGCGATGCCAGTACCCTCGCGGTAGTATCGGCAAACAACGGGCCTGCAAATCGCGGGTCGCACCCTACAACTGCCGACGGGTTTTCAAAACTATTTTTGAGCCACAATGCGGTGGCATAGGCAACACGTTCTACGTTTTTAACCGTGAAATCATCCGCAATGATAGCTCGCCAGCCATCTGTACCAAATTTTATTTTTGTCATTTTAGTATATGATATATAGTAGTTAAAATCCTATTTTTAGCGCCTCAAACTTGATACAAGAATATCAATCATTTGTGGTAAACAGAAACAAAAAATGAAAGTTTTAAAATTTGGGGGTACATCAGTAGGCAGTCCGGAGCGAATGAAGAAATTGCTGGACATTATAGATGCTTCCGAAAGACAGATCGTAGTGCTGTCGGCCGTATCGGGCACAACAAACAGTTTGGTCGAGATCGCGCAGGCCTATCTTTCGGGAGATAAGAATAAAGCGGCGCAATTAATTTCGGTTTTAAAAGATAAATATGAGATTTTCATTAAGGAACTATTTGCCAAACCTACGTTTTTAGCACAGGGAAAGGAAGTTATTGATTATCATTTTTCGTTATTAAGCGGCTTTGCGAACGATCTTTTTACTTCGATAGAAGAAAAGATCATACTGGCGCAGGGCGAACTGTTATCAACAACATTATACCACGTTTATTTAAAAGAGATAGGTGTGCCATCGGTTTTATTGCCCGCACTGGAGTTTATGAAAACCGATGAAGATAATGAACCCATTGTTGATTATATCACCTCGCACCTAACTCCATTATTGGAAAAACACCCTGATAATAACTTATTTATTACCCAGGGATATATTTGCCGCAATGCTTTCGGCGAAATTGATAACCTACGCCGCGGGGGCAGCGATTATACCGCGTCGTTAATAGGCGCGGGCATCCGCAGCGAAGAGGTGCAGATATGGACAGATATAGACGGTATGCACAATAATGATCCGCGGATAGTTAAAGGCACAAAGCCTATAGCCCAGCTATCATTCGATGAAGCGGCCGAACTGGCTTACTTCGGGGCGAAAATATTGCACCCGCAAAGCGTGTTTCCGGCACAAAAATATAAAATACCGGTGCGCCTGCTTAATACCATGGACCCGCAGGCTAAAGGCACCCTGATAACCAACGATAGTGAAAAGGACAAGATCAAATCAATAGCCGCTAAGGATGGCATAACCGCAATAAAAATAAACTCGAGCCGTATGTTGCTGGCTTATGGTTTTTTACGCCGGGTGTTCGAAGTATTTGAGCGGTATAAAACCTCAATAGATATGATAACGACGTCAGAAGTTGCTGTATCATTAACCATTGATGACACTACCCACCTGCCCGAAATACTAGGCGAGTTGAAGGCTTTTGGCGACGTTGAGGTTGATGAAAACCATACCATTGTTTGTGTAGTTGGCGATTTTGGCGCCGAGAAACATGGCTATGGGGCGCGTGTATTGGAGGCTTTAAAGCATATCCCTATCCGTATGATATCCTACGGCGGCAGCGACCATAATTTGTCTGTTTTAATTAAAACCGAATATAAGGTAGAAGCGCTAAGGAGTTTACATAGTAAGCTCTTTTAATTTCGTCCCGATAGCTATCGGGATTTTTGACTTTTTAATTTTGACTTTTGACTTTAAGATAATGTTTGATCCAGGTACCATAAGCCGTTTTCAACAACTGGAAACACCCTTTTATTACTATGATATGGGTGTGCTTCGCCAAACGCTGGAGGCTTGCCGCGCTGCATCGGCCAGGTATGGTTTTCATGTGCATTATGCCATGAAAGCTAACTTTAACCCTAAGGTGCTGGATATGATACAAAGTTTCGGGTTTGGGGCCGATTGCGTGAGCGGCAACGAAGTAAAAGCCGCCCTCGAACATGGTTTTGCTAAACAACAGGTTGTTTTTGCAGGTGTGGGCAAATCAGACAAAGAAATTAACGCCGCGTTGGATGCTGACATTTTTTGCTTTAATGTAGAGTCTGTTCAGGAACTGTATATCATCAATGATCTGGCGAAAGACAAAAACAAATCAGCTAAGGTGGCTATCCGCATTTACCCGTATGTTGACGCGCATACACATCATTTGATTTCCTCCGGGCTCGACGAAAATAAATTCGGCATTTATACTTGGCTACTG
>CAISKH010000390.1 GCA_903885865.1 uncultured Mucilaginibacter sp. | reverse complement strand
TTAAAAGCGGTAATACTGGTAATGGTTTTTAAGGTAGAGCCCGGCGCCAAACCCATATCGGGGTTAACGGCAAACACCTGCTCGCCGGTTTTAACATCAAGCACCGTTAACGACACCGAGGCATAGCGGCACTGGCTATCAGTCTTAAACTTATTAAATGCCGCTGATAGTTTTTGCTGAAGCGATTGCGCGCAAAGGGTATATCCGCTTATAAAAAAAAAACTAAGTGCCGCTAATTTCCTCATTTTTAAAATAACGTTTCGCGATATAATAAATAGGTATGCCGGCTAAAACTATGTATAAGCCGCCCCGCGAATATTCGGGTTTATAAAGCAATAGCAATATGCAAAATGCCAGGCCCAGCATAATATAAAGTGCAGGCAGCACAGGGTATCCAAATGCTTTATAAGGACGTTCCGCATTAGGGCTTTTTACCCTTAAAATATAAATACCTGCTATGGTGAGTATATAAAATATAACTACAACCAGCGATATCATATCAAGCAGATCGCCGTATTTGCCGCTCAGGCATAATATGCTTGCTATAATGCACTGTATCCATAAGCCAAAGCCCGGTACTGCAAATTTATTAAGCGTGCCGGTGCGTTTAAAAAACAAGCCATCCTTTGCCATAGTATAATACACCCGCGCACCCGCCATTATTAAACCATTATTACAGCCAAAAGTTGATACCATGATCATTAACGCGATAATAACCGTACCAGCGTGGCCAAATATTACCTGCGACGCCGCTACGGCCACACGGTCTTTATTGGCGGTGGCAATTTCATGCAGGGGTAATACGCCGGTATATACCAGGTTAATGCTAACGTAGATCAGGGTAACTATCAATGTGCCTAAAAATAAGCTCAAGCCAATGTTGCGCTTCGGGTTTTTCATTTCACCGGCAATAAAGGTTACATTGTTCCAGGCATCGCTGCTGAATATGGAGCCAACCATGGCCGCGGCAATAGCGCCCAAAGCTGCCGCCATAGTATAGGAGCCTATACTGTTATCAGGGTTGAGTTTATGAATATCCCAGGCATTGGCCCAGTTGGCGTGCCATACGTCAGGCTTCAGCATAATAAAACCAAATAATATCAACCCGAACAAGCTGGCCAGTTTGGTTAACGTAAATGTATTTTGAATGAGTTTGCCGCTTTTTACGCCCCTTGTATTAATAAAAGTAAGCAGTATAATAAGCGCTATAGAAACACATTGCGCCGCGCTGATGGTTAAGTGCCAGGAACCGATCATTGAAGAAAACAGTATATTATCTTCACTAACGGCGGGTATTAAATAGGCGGTGAATTTAGAGAAAGCCACCCCCACAGCGGCAATGGTGCCGGTTTGTATCACTGCGAAAAAGCTCCAGCCATATAAAAAAGCGATAAGCTTATTGTATGATTCTTTTAAGTAAACATATTGCCCTCCAGCCTTGGGGAACATAGCGCTCAATTCGCCATAGCTCACAGCCGCTGTTAGGGTCATGAACCCAGTTATGAGCCATACGGCTATAAGCCAGCCTGATGAGCCTACGTTGCGTATAATATCAGCGCTTACTATAAATATGCCCGAGCCTATCATTGAACCGGCTACTATCATGGTGCCGTCAAGAAGCCCCAGCGAGGCTTTTAATTTAGTTGGTTCTGATTTTTCGTTCATGAGCAGCAGGGTTTATGACTTCTAAAACTATTCAAAAAACTTTATAATTAAGGGGCTATTGTAAAGAAATTAATTTTCTTAATTTGCACACCCAATTAGAAAATGGGATTGAACGGAAAACAACCGTTAAAATAAAAACTTAATACTATATATGGATTTTTTGAACACTTACTTAATTTATTTAATTCCTGTTTTTGGTTTAGTAGGAATTGTATTTATGCTGATAAAGTCGGCCTGGGTTACAAAACAGGAAACCGGCGATGCATCCATGAATGAGCTTGCCGGGTACATTGCCGATGGCGCGATGGCCTTTTTACGCGCCGAATGGAAGATACTGGGATACTTTGTGGCTTTGGCAGCTATATTGCTGGCATTGTCGGGCACTACGGTGCATACCTCAAGCCCGGTTATTGCTATATCATTTATTATTGGCGCTTTTCTTTCTGCTTTTGCAGGATATGTGGGTATGCGTATAGCTACTAAAGCAAATGTACGCACTACACAGGCCGCCCGGACAAGTTTGGCTAAAGCTCTAAAAGTATCATTTACAGGTGGTACAGTTATGGGTTTAGGCGTTGCAGGTTTGGCTATTATAGGTTTAGGATCGTTATTTATTGTGTTTTACACCATATATGTGGTGAATGTTGCCGGCAGCAGTGTAAACGGCGAAGCTATGGCTAAAGCGCTAGACGTTTTAGCAGGTTTCTCGTTAGGTGCCGAATCTATCGCCCTATTTGCACGTGTTGGTGGCGGTATTTATACCAAAGCTGCCGATGTAGGCGCCGACCTGGTAGGTAAGGTGGAAGCAGGCATCCCTGAAGATGATGTGCGCAATCCCGCTACTATTGCCGATAACGTAGGCGATAACGTAGGCGACGTTGCCGGTATGGGCGCCGACCTTTTCGGATCGTATGTAGCAACTATGCTGGCCACAATGGTGCTGGGCCGTGAAATTGTATCGCATGATAATTTTGGCGGTATAGCGCCTATTTTATTACCCATGGTGATAGCGGGTTTAGGTTTGGTATTCTCTATAGTTGGTGCGGCTTTCGTAAAAATTAATAAGGAGACCGACAGTGTACAACATGCCTTAAACATAGGCAACTGGACATCCATTATACTAACAGCTATCGCATCCATATTTTTAGTTCAATGGATGCTACCTGATGGAAACTTTTTCATGAGCCGCGATATGGATGTTAACGGCGTTATGAAGGAAGGCTCTTTAATATTTACCAAGAATGGTGTGATTGGGTCCATAATGGTTGGTTTGGTTGTAGGTACATTGATGTCAATGATAACCGAGTATTATACCGCGATGGGTAAACGCCCGGTATTGGGCATAATCAGGCAGTCATCAACCGGGCACGCAACTAACATTATTGCAGGTTTAGCGGTAGGTATGGAATCAACTGTATTGCCAATTTTAGTTTTAGCATCAGGTATTTATGGCTCTTACCATTTTGCAGGTTTATACGGTGTGGCCATAGCCGCCGCAGGTATGATGGCAACAACCGCCATGCAATTAGCTATTGATGCATTTGGCCCTATTGCCGATAACGCCGGTGGTATTGCCGAAATGAGCCAGTTGCCACCCGAAGTACGTCACCGTACAGATAATTTGGATGCAGTAGGTAACACTACAGCAGCTACCGGAAAGGGTTTTGCTATCGCTTCAGCAGCGTTAACCTCACTGGCTTTATTCGCCGCCTTTGTGGGTGTTGCAGGTATTGAGCATATTGATATTTATAAAGCGGATGTATTAGCTGGCTTATTTGTAGGTGGCATGATACCGTTTATATTCTCATCGTTATGTATTTCGGCAGTGGGCCGGGCGGCTATGGCGATGGTGGAAGAAGTGCGCCGCCAGTTTCATGAAATACCGGGCATTATGGAATATAAAGCCAAGCCCGAATATGAAAAATGCGTGGCCATATCAACCAAAGCCTCTATCCGCGAAATGGTTGCCCCGGGTTTGATAGCATTAATAACCCCGGTACTTATTGGCTTCACATTTGGTCCCGAAGTGTTGGGTGGATTATTAGCGGGCGTAACGGTATCTGGTGTGCTAATGGGAATTTTCCAGAGCAATGCCGGCGGTGCCTGGGACAACGCTAAAAAATCATTCGAAAAAGGAGTGGAGATAAACGGCGAGATGTACTATAAAAAATCAGAACCGCATAAAGCGTCGGTTACCGGCGATACTGTTGGCGATCCGTTTAAAGATACTTCGGGCCCGTCGATGAATATATTGATCAAGCTGATGTCGATCGTGTCCCTTGTCATCGCACCACATTTGCATAAAGAGCTTAACCATAGCCCACGCCTGCAAAACGAGATACATTTAAGGTCGATGAATACGCACGTTATAAGGGCCGATAAGAAATTGTAAGAATAATATTTTCAGGAAGAAGGGATGCTGGTTTGGTATCCCTTTTTTGTAAATTAACTGTAGATATCTTTTCGATGGCCCAAAGAGATAATATCAATCAGTAAAATCTTATCAAAGATTTCATAAATAATCCTATAATCGCCAACTCTTATACGATAGGCTTCCTTGCCTTTCAACTTCTTGCATCCGGCAGGTCGTGGATCATTACCTAATTCATGAATAGAATTGATTAAGCGATCGGCAATATTACCATATAATTTATCTAATTGCTTTTGGGCTGGTTTAGAAATGGTAATATTATAGACGGGCATTATTATTTTGACTGACGTTGCTTAAGATATTCGTCAAAAGGAATGGAGGGTTCAGTTGATTTTTTGGCTTCGTCAAATAGCTTGATATCCTCTAATTCCTCTAGCTCCTCCAAAAGCCGCTCGAATTCATCCATCGGCAAAACAACTGCTGTTTTTTTTCCGTCCTTGTCTGTAATGTACTGCGGGTGGATTGTATTCATGATAATACCATTTTTACTGTAAATTTAAGTATATTTATTTAATTAAAAAAACACATTTCATCGGGTAAACCCCTAATTTCAGTTCTTTTAACCAAATTGTCCCCACATTATTTTTTTCAAATAATTTAACTATGTTTGGGAATAAGATTAACTGATCTCACAAAACATGAAGCTATTTATTAAAAAACCTATCAAGCAATTGATGGCCGCGACGGCGGAGGGCGAAAAGACACTGAAACGGACCTTAGGCGTTGGATCACTGATAGCCCTTGGTATTGGTGCCATCATTGGCGCCGGTATTTTTGTACGTACAGCTGCGGCAGCAGGCGAACACGCCGGTCCGGCAGTTACCTTTTCATTTTTGATCGCGGCTTCAGGCTGCGCGCTGGCAGGCTTATGCTATTCGGAGTTCGCCAGTATGATCCCAATAGCGGGGTCGGCATACACTTATTCCTATGCTACCATGGGCGAGTTCATCGCTTGGATAATAGGATGGGACCTGGTGTTGGAATACGCTTTGGGCGCCGCTACTGTATCTATTGGCTGGTCGCAGTACTTTAATACGTTTTTAGACACATTTTTCCATACGCATATTCCCTATTCACTGTCGCATTCGTTTTTTGAAACGTCAAATACTACTGCCGGCATGTATGCTGCGGAACTGGGCACACGCGGTATTATAAATTTACCCGCCATATTTATTATACTCATGTTAACCTTATTACTGATAAGGGGCATGGCCGAATCGGCGGTCGTAAATAATGTGATCGTTATTGTTAAAGTGGCTATTGTATTAATGATCATCGGTTTGGGCTGGCACTATATTAACCCTGCAAACCATACGCCTTACTTTATCCCCGCAAATGCAGGGTCGGTTAAAGTAAGTACCGGGGTTGTTGATTATGCCGATACTTTTAACCACGGATGGCTCGGTGTGTTACGCGGCGCAAGCGTGGTTTTCTTTGCTTTCATTGGCTTCGATGCTGTATCAACCGCCGCTCAGGAAGCTAAAAACCCGCAAAAAGATATGCCTAAAGGGATTTTGATATCCCTGGCTTTTTGTACTTTATTATACGTTCTTTTCTCGCATGTGTTAACCGGTTTGGTACCTTTCAAACAGTTTTTAATTCAGGGCAAGGAAGCTTCGGTAACATATGCTATAAATGCAGCCATGCCGGGTTATGGCTGGCTGGCTAACTTTGTTACAGTTGCGATACTTGCAGGTTTCTCTTCGGTGATCCTGGTGATGCTGATGGGACAGACCCGCGTATTTTATACCATGAGTACCGACGGTTTGATCCCGCCTATATTCTCGAAGCTGCACCCTAAATTCCGTACGCCTTATAAATCGCAATGGCTGTTCTTTGTGTTTGTATCTATTTTTGCAGGGTTTATACCCGACAGGATAGTTGGCGATATGGTAAGTATAGGCACGCTATTCGCTTTCGTGCTGGTTTGCCTGGGTATATTTATTTTGCGTAAAACAGACCCCGAACTGGTGCGCCCGTTCAGAACGCCATGGTATACGATAGTATGCCCCCTTGGAGCGGCTATTTGTTTATGTATGATAGCCAGCGAGGGCTGGGAAAACTGGGCCCGACTAATTGTTTGGCTGTTAATTGGCTTTGTGATCTATTTCAATTATAGCATCAAACGTTCACATGTTAGAAAAGGGGTTGTAGAGGGCGCTATTGACCCGCCGGCTCCTCCAATGCCGTAGAGACGCAATACTTTGCGTCTCCGGAGATAAATATCCTTCAGAGACGCAAAGTATTGCTTCTCTACAAAAGGTACAAAAGGCCCTGAATATTCAGGGCCTTTTTTGTTGTTATTGTTCATAGCTTTGTACCAGTTAATTTGATGGCAGCTATGCACCCGTTCATATTCAAAGAGATACTTTCTGTAACCATGATCCTGTTCGCGATCATTGATATACTGGGCGCTATACCGGTTATTATACAGCTGCGCCAGCGCGCCGGGCATATCGAGTCGGAAAAAGCGAGTATAGTGGTATTGGTATTAATGATCGTGTTTTTATTAGTGGGCGATAAGCTGCTGGATATTATCGGCTTGGATATCGCCTCATTCGCGATAGCGGGTTCACTGGTAATATTCATTATCGCTATGGAAATGATCTTGGGTATCCACCTGTTTAAATCAGACGATATGGGCAGTACGGCATCCATTGTTCCGCTGGCTTTTCCCCTCATTGCCGGCGCGGGTACCATGACTACGCTGTTATCACTCAAATCGCAATACCAAACGCAGAATATATTGGTAGGTATTGTTATTAATACGCTGTTTGTTTACCTGGTACTAAAAAACGTGCAATGGCTCGAGAAGCTATTCGGCAAAACAGGTATCAACATACTCCGTAAGGCATTCGGGGTTATTTTATTGGCTATAGCTATAAAGCTGTTTAGGAGTAATACGCACCTTTAGCCCCCCCCAGCCCCTGAAGGGGGAGGAATAGCGATAGCAGGGTATGAGATCATTATTCTTTTAGCAAGTATTACAATGGCTATTATATAATAACCGAGATAGAAGCGATCTGCAATTACCGGGTGAAAAATAAATCTTAGAAAAAGAATTACTATAAGTACAAACACAATCACATGATCTATACTATTGTCCTTGGTTTTTCTACCCTTATAGGTTAAAAAAATAAAGGTACATATTAAAAAAAACCACATCAGGTGCGAGAAATATAAGCCAGTTAATAATTGAGCTTTTACCAACTCAAGATATTCATGCAGATTAAACACACCTAATATTTCTCCTTTTGTATTTAACGTTTTAATAAACGAAGGAAAATAAAACATATCCCAACCCAAACTGGTGGCGCCGGCAGCGACCATTAAATAAGCGGCAATGGTAATTGCAGTTAATAATAAATATTTTTTTATCGTTATTTTAAGGTGTGTATCTCTAACAAATAGAAGGGTCGTGAGTATTGTAATTGTGGGGAGAACAAAATCAATCCGGCTTAATATTCCAAATAAAAAGCAGATGAACATACCGTTTATCCATCTTTTTTCCATCAACAAATATAGGCCTCCGATCATAAATACCGCACAAAGGAAATCGGGGGTAGAAAGTTTTTCAGCCTCCAACACAAAGGGCAGCAACATGGTGAAAACGCTTATTGTTAAAACCAGGTAATGTTTTATAAACTTGCTTAGCCAGGTATAAAGTAGAACACCGCACACGAAATAAGCAAATATTGAAGGCAATACAGTGGCCTTTAATAAGGGTACGCCGCACTTGTATAAAGCAAAACAGCATACATTATATAGCGGTTTAACAACGTAAAAGGGCAATAGTGCATTAAATGAGTCGGTATCGTCATGCCACTTTTTACGCTTTGCGTTAGACGCTGATAGCTGATCGTAATCAGACGCCTGTAATTGATCTTTTGCTACCCGGTATACCTGGTCGTGAATCTGTGATTTATCATAACCATCAAACCGGAGTGTTATCGCAGTATACGGCAGCATATCCCAATTATAAGATGGCTTTTTGTACGAGAATAGGCAGGATAGAAGTAAAAACAGGATATAAATGCTAAAAAATATTCTTTTTTGGACCTTATAAGGCAGTTGTTTAAACATATCGAAAGTCTTATAGGTTACGCACGTTTTTCCGGTTCTTCTGATATATCTTCATTCATTTACTAAGATATATAATTTCGTGTCATTTCGAGTAACATAAGGTACTAATCAAAAGTCTCCCCTACCAGGGGAGACCTGCCAGCAGGCAGGTTTAGAGGGGGCTGCGACTCAATCGCGCCACAAACATCGTATCTGCCTTATATTCATATCCCTTTAATACTTTTACTTCCTCCAGCTTCATTCCGCATTCTCTCACCAAAAAATCAACCACTTCCTCATTTTCCGCTTTAAAGGCCGAGCAGGTAATATAGACGAGTGGTTTCCCTGGCTTTAAAAATTTGATCACATTGGCGGCTATAGTTTTTTGCAGGCGCTGAAAGAACTCCAATTTTTGCGGTTCAAACTGGGCTATCATTTCGGGTGTGCGGCCCCAGGTGCCCGAGCCGCTGCAGGGGGCATCTAAAATAATACCTTCAAACGCGTAATCATGCAGGGTTTGGTCAATATTTTGGGTGAGGTCGAGGGTTTTGCGCTGGTATTTGAGCAGGCCCGCTGCCCTGAAACGTTCATCCAAATTAGCCAGGATAGATTCGCGGATATCAGATACCACCAACTTTATATCCTGTTCCAGTTCATGCAGCAACAACGATTTACCGCCCGAAGCCGCGCAGGCGTCCCACCAGGCATCCCATTTTTGGGGTTTAAAAAAGTTGGCAGTTTGTTGGGATGAATGGTCCTGCACCTCGAACCAATGCTGGATAGGAAAGATGGCTTCCAGCCTTGTACCATTAGGCAATGCCAAACAGCCGTTGCCTTCATCCTTAAATACGATAGATGCCTTGTTTAATTCGGCTTTTACCAGGTGGTCATAGCCATTATGCATATGGATAAACAGGTCGGGTTGAACAAAAAACGATTGCAGGAAGGCGGTTTTATCAATACCCTGCGATAGCTGATCTGCCCACGGAAAAACATCAGCCAACTTAAAGGTGGGATAAGTTTTAAGTACAAGCGCAATCTTTTCCTCAATAGTAAAATTAATACAGGCGGCCCAGTCGGGTTTAAAATGCTGCAGGAATGAATTGACCTGGGTATTGCATAAAAACTCGGCAACCATCAGCCTGTCTTCGGTAGGGGTGTTCCACAGCGCCTTGCCTAAACGAAAATAATTATAAACCAGCCGGTTGGCTACACGCCTGTCCGTCGAGCCCATTTGTTTATTCTGGCGATAGAAGCCGGGTAAAAACTTGCTTAAAGGGGTTTCGGCAGGGTATTCGCCCAAAATTCGCTGAAATGTTTTAAGCTGGTTGAGCGCCTTCATTCGGTCTTTATTAATTCATAATTACGGTAATCCATTATATTTACATGGGTATTAATATACCCTAACCCCGGTTTTTTTATAAAATGGAAATCGTTATGTAAACCTGTAAAACCGGCCCCTGCTAAATTATTTATTTCGCCGTTATTTTCACTCAATAGTTTTCCAAAATACATACCCTCATCAAATCCTTTAATGGCATACTCGCCCGGCTCAATATGATAGGCATTTCTGTAACTATGCAGAAAATTAAGGGTAGCGGCAGCTTTATAATCCACATGTTCGGCCGATGTGATATGTGTTTTGAGCCGTTGCAAAATATCAGCTTGTAAAAAGCCAAATTTCTCCCAGTTGGGGTGGCCAAACAAAATAACGGGGTACATTTTCGCCAATGAATCGAGCGCGCGCATAGTAACCATTAAAAACGCCTCATTGGTTGATGGGATAACAAAAACGTTCGCGCTGCTTGCAGAAAGCTGCGGCATTAAAGTATTTAACTGGCCCCGCACTACGGTTAGCTGAACTACTTGTACCTGCCCTTTGCTTAAACTATCAATAGAATTTTTAAAAGGGATGATGTAATCATTGTCTGCTGAATACCCAGATTTCAGGATGAATATTTTTTTTGGTTTTATACGCGAATTAATATAACCGGCCGCGGCCCTTGCATGGTACTCAAGCGGGGGCATAACGGTTACCAGGTTTTGGTTGTTAAAAGTTGAGGGTTTGGCCGGCGACAGCGGCGAAACAATGAGTTTGCGTTCACTCGTTAATACGCCCGTAAAAGCCTTCAGGTCATCGGGAAAAACGGGGCCCACTATCAGATCGCTTGCCCGTATTTGCGGGTTATAGGCGAGCGCATGAGCCTGTGC
>CAISKH010000389.1 GCA_903885865.1 uncultured Mucilaginibacter sp. | reverse complement strand
ACCGGTGTTCATGCCCTGACCGCCAACCGGCGAGTGAATATGCGCCGCATCGCCCGCTAAAAAGCAGCGTTGCTGCCTGAAATTATCGGCCATACGGTGATGCAGGCGATAGGTGGTGAACCAGTTGTTGTGCACTACTTTCATGGTTAGGCAGGTAACTGCGTTTAAATAAGGTAGTACTTCTTCCAATTGAATATCTTCCCGGGCTTCAGCGCCTTCGGGCAGGTTACCAATAATACGAAAACAATTATCTTCAGGTAAAGGAAAAAAACCTGCAAGCCCCTTGCTTGACAAGTAGAGTTGCACCTGGTCGCCCGCGAGTTGTTCATTATCCAGTTCCACATCAGCAAGGTAAAACTCATTCGCGTAGGTATCCCCGTTAAACGGAATTTGCAATTGCTTGCGCACCACGCTATGGGGGCCATCGGCACCGATCAGCCAGTCGCAGGTTAGGCCAACGGTTTCTGTACCTGTTTGCACCTGTACTTCAGCCTGCTGAGCGGTTTGCTTTAACGATGTTAAAGTTGTGTTCCAATAAACCGGGCAGCAGTTCTGGGTTAAAAAGTCGAGCAGGATGCGCTCGTTTTTGCTTTGCTGATATAAAAATACGTAGGGGAACAGCGTTTGCCCTTTTCCCACATTAGCAAAAGATAAAGAGGCCATTTTTTTTCCATCACGGTTAAAAGTTATCCCGCCTGCTTGTTTGCCGTTACTAATAATACGGTCGATCATCCCCATCTGGCGGTATATCTCCAGCGAACGCGCCTGCACTGCCAGCGCTTTCGATTGGTCTGTTGGGCCCTGCTTGCTATCAATAATAACCGGTATAACGCCATGCCGTAACAATTGCGCCGCCATCATGAGCCCTGACGGGCCCGCGCCAACTATCAATACTTTGGTATGTTGTTCGGCGATTACCATTTTTATACGGAACGTGATAAAACAAAAATGGTTGGCTTTTTATGCAGATCGGGTATGTTGGTTTGCCATTCGGCGATGGTTTTGGTTTGCACAAACTCATCGGCCCCGGTTAAATTACAGGCAATGCAAAGTTTGGTTTTTGGGTGGCCGGTTTTTAATAACTCTTCGAGTAACGGGTTATTGCGAAATGGCGTTTCAATAAATATTTGCGTTTGATTAAAGCGATCGGCCAGCCCTTCCAGTTCCCTGATGCGTTTGCTGCGGTCGGCCTTGTCAATAGGCAAATATCCCTGAAAGGCGAAACTTTGCCCGTTAAACCCCGATGCCATCAGTGCCAGCAAAATACTGCTTGGCCCCACCAGCGGAACAACCTTTATGCCGCGTTTATGCGCTTCGGCAATTAGTTCGGCGCCCGGGTCGGCAATACCGGGGCAGCCCGCTTCGCTCATCAGCCCAACATTATTACCGGCCTGCAGGCCGGTAAAATAGGGTTTCAGGCTGCTGCCGCGGCTATGTTTACCATAATCATGTATGATGAGTTCGCTTTGCGGAGTTTTCAACCCGGCTTCTTTTAAAAAGCGGCGCGCTGTTTTTTCGTTCTCCACGATGTATTCTTTAATACTGTTTATGGTATCAACCAGGTAAGGGGTAAAGGTTTTGGCCGCAGCCTCTTCGGCAAGCGGTACGGGTATTAAAAAAAGGGTTCCGTAGGGCATATTGCAAAATTGCTCATTTTTGTTTAATTTAAGGGGCACGTAAGGAGATGAATAAATGAAATCATTAGGCATTAACTGGTTTATAGAAGGCTCGATAGATTTTGAGTACAAAAAATATGTGCTTTTAGATTACCTGCAGGAAATAAACCGCCATTTCGATAAGAGCAGGTTATACCCTAACCTCAGCGACCTGGTTTTTCACTACAATAACCTCATCCATTTTAAACAAAATAAAGTTACGCTGCAAAATGCCTTCCCGCAGCGCTTAACCGAGGCCGATATAGCCGCCGTAAAGCTTACCTACAAAAAAATTGTGGAAGATGATAGTACCATGCAAGAGATAGAACAAATTATTGCCTATGCCCTGCTTAAAATGGACCCTGCCATACAAACCGGCCGCGAAATATATGATTTTGTAGAAAGCCGCCTTAATATTGACCCGGTTGGCATTATGCCCTTGTTACCGTATGATGGCTACTTCTCGCTCCGTAACGGCAGGGAACGCACCAATTACCTGTACGAGTACCATTTTACCATTTTTGAAGAAAAGGACGCCCAATACCGCGGCATAAACATACAACTGATAGACACTTATGAGCATAGCCTCGCCAACACGCCCGAAGCTATAAAATTTAACCTGATACGTAATAACAGGCATCTGCCCAACCCCGCGGTTTATTATGTATACAGCGATATTACTTTTCCGCTGGAACAAACCCTGCTGCCCGTAGCCAAGCGGTGTTTAGTGAAATATATTTCTGATGCAGCATAAGATTTATCCATGTAATTTTCTTGCTTTCATTATGTTGTGATTTATTGTTGCTTTGAACCACGCAGTATAAGGTATGAATTTAAAGCCAAAAGGCACATCAGCGCTATATATGAAAGTTTTTCATATATAGTACCACTAAATCCTTCTTTAAGGGCATT
>CAISKH010000388.1 GCA_903885865.1 uncultured Mucilaginibacter sp. | reverse complement strand
TAATTATATTATCTAATTATTTAAATTATAAAGGTGATTTTTTTAAAAATATACTGGTAATGACCCCAAAAAAGTTAATTTTGAAAAACTATGGGTAGCAAAAAATTCCAGTAGCAATTTTAAACATCTGCCAGATGTAACGCTTATGTTTTAACATTTATATGAAGAAAAAAATTTACATTGCTGGAGCTGGTGGAATGCTTGGTGAAGCTTTTTATCGCATATTTAAGAACGATTACGAGGTTAAATGCACAGACAAGGATGTAAATGAGAAATGGTTGAGCTTTTTAGATTTTCGTAACTTTGACAGGTATAAAAAGGATGTGGAGGATTTTCAGCCGGATTATCTGTTTCATTTAGGTGCGTACACCGACCTTGAATACTGCGAGCTTAACCTTGACGATACCTATCTTACCAATACCACTGCTGTTGAAAACGCTGTGTTTATTGCTAATAAGCTAAATATAACTTTGCTGTACATAAGTACCGCGGGGATATTTGATGGAGCTAAGGACTTTTATGATGACTGGGACGAACCTAACCCGCTCGGCCATTATGCCCGTTCTAAATATATGGGCGAACGATATGTTCGTGAAAATGCAGGCCGGTATATTATTTGCCGCGCCGGCTGGATGATGGGTGGCGGCCCGTACAAAGACAAAAAATTTATAAATAAAATAATTAAGCAATTGGCAAACGGCAAGCGCGATCTGCATATTGTAAATGATAAAGACGGAACACCCACTTTTACTGTTGATTTTGCTAAAAATGTAAAACTGCTACTGGAGCGAGAATATTGGGGCTTGTATAATATGGTTTGTAACGGCGAAACAAGCAGGCGTGAAGTAGCCGAAGAGCTAGTAAGAATATTGGATCTGGAGAATAAAGTCACTTTTCATGAAGTTTCATCAAGTTATTTTAAAGACACCTATTTTGCGCCCCGGCCACTTTCAGAAAGATTGATCAATAAAAAACTTGAATTAAGAAATATGAATATTATGCGTGACTGGAAAGTTGCGCTAAAAGAGTATATTAATGATTATTACGTTGACTATTTGAAAGAAAAGGATATTTATACCATAAAAGAAGATATAGTTATTTTATAAATATTTACTTTCCGTAATGCGTATAGCTGCTTTTGGCTTCCGGTCGATCCCTTTGACAAATGGTGCCGCGGGAGCAGATAAATTTGCTCTTGAACTTTTTCCACGCCTTGTTAAACGAGGGCATACTGTTGTTGCCTATAACCGCAGGTATCCAGACGTATTTGTTGACGTTGATGAATACAAAGGAGTAAAAATAAAAACTTTTAAAACCACACCTAAAAAAGGCCTCGACACTCTTTTACATTCATTTAAATGTACGGTTGATATTATAGCAAATAATACGGCCGATATTGTTCACATACAAAATGGCGGTAATAGTATTTGGGCGTTTCCATTACGGTTGTTTGGTAAAAAGGTATTTATAAGCCAGGACGGGGTTGATTGGAAAAGAGATAAATGGCCCTGGTACGGTAAATTGTATTTAAGGCTCTCGGCCTTTTTAACCGCCCACTTGCCAAACGAAGTAATATTTGATAATGTAATCGCTAAAAAACTTTTTGAAGAAAAATTTAACAAAACCTTTGAGTTCATACCCTTTGGCAGTGAGGTGGAGGTCGGAACTAATAATACAGATATTTTGTTAAAACATGATCTTAAAAAAGGTGAATATTATTTATTTGTTGGCCGCTTTATACCTGATAAAGGCCTGCATTATTTGATCCCTGCTTTTAAAAACTCAGGATCACTTAAAAAATTGGTGTTGATAGGCGGTTCGCCAAACCCATCGCCGTACGAAAAAAACTTGCTTGATATGGCCAATGGCCAAATTGTATTTCCCGGATATGTATATGGAAATGACACAAACACATTGATGTCAAACGCCTACTGTTATATTCAACCCTCGGATGTTGAGGGCCTGTCGCCGGTTATACTAACGGTAATGGGGCTTAACGTGCCACTGATAGTTAGTGATATTGAGGAAAATGAATATGCTGTATTAGATACCGCCCGTAAGTTTAAGAAAGGAAATATAGGCTCATTAACCGAAGAGATCAAATTTTGTGAAGCGAATTATGCCGAAATGCTGGTCCTTGCTCAAAAAGCTCAGCAACGTGCGTTAAGCGTATTTAACTGGGAAAATGTTGCTGATGAACACGTAAAAGTGTTTATGAATGCTTAGCAGCTTGCTAAAATCTCCACTAATTATAACCTAATGTTCACATCCGATAAAAAAAGTGTTTTACTCATAGAATACTGCATGCTTTTTTATAATCCTCAGGTACACCTATATCAATAAAAATATCATTAAAAATCATTCCGTTTATCGTGCCCTTATGCACACATTTCTCTAATATTTCTGTTTCAAACGAAAAAACGTCTGGTAAACTATTAAAGTTAATCGCTTTTTTATTGACTATATATATACCTCCATTAATCAATCCTTCTTTGAGGTATTGTTTTTTATTAAAGGTTG
>CAISKH010000387.1 GCA_903885865.1 uncultured Mucilaginibacter sp. | reverse complement strand
TATACCCTAACCCAGCTACCGGTTACATATCGGTTGAGTATAACGGCTTAAACGAAGCCTCCGTGCGCACCAATATTTACAACATGGCAGGGCAAAGAGTTATTAGTGAAGAGAACCATGCAGTAGAAGGATTGAATGTGCGCCAAATAAACATCGACCAATTAAGTAACGGTGTTTACATTTTAGAGATTGAAAGCAATGGAGAATTAAGCCGCCAAAAATTTATAGTTACCAAATAAAGATCCTTCCCAAGAAACCACTAAGCCGTCTTACCTTTAGGTAAGCGGCTTTTTGTTTATAGAAGTTACCGGTTTATTTAGCATTAAACCGAACCTTAAAAATAAGGACCGACCAAGTCCCACTTCGAAGTGGACGATTGTCATTTTAGCAGAAAATGGCAATCAGGGGGATGAGGACACCTATCGAATAAAATGGGTCGTGCTGCAAAAGTGCCCTCATCCCCCGGGTGACAGGTCTCTTCGAAACCCATCAACCGCCCCCTTCAAAGTGGGACATGGGGCGGTTGAACTATTAAAATGCGCTATTTCAAAATCTCCATAATCTGTAACCTTTTATAACCTTTTTAAAATAATGCCATCCAAACAGCCCCATAAATGAGGTAGGGGTGGTGGTCATTTTTAAAACACTAAATAATTGATTATAAATACTTTACGTTAATTTTAGCAAAAAAATGACCACCACCCTCACATAAACCACCCACAAAAAACCCCGGGCTCCTCTATTCAATACCAATCAACAAAACTGTTAACTTACTGCGGCAAAGTTTTATTTCCGCTTTATAACCAACAAAATAAAATTGCCATATCAATATGCTAAACCTATCTAATGTTGGCCGTATTTTTTATGGTATAGCCATAGCCGGTATAGGGTTGCTGACAATTCAAGCTAAAGACTTTCCCTACATGCTAATACCCGAAAATCATGTATGGATACCCGGTTTGCCAATACTCGCTTGCGTTTGCGGGGCCATGCTAATGTTGGCTGGGGCGTGTATTGTTTTCCCAAAAAGTGCCGGGCCGGTTTCGCTCATCTTAGCAACTGCGCTGCTACTGGTATTTTGTTTCTACTTCATCCCCTACCAGTTTATTGGCAATCCAAACTACATGTATTGGGGCGAATGGGAGAATGCCGAGAAAGAACTGGCATTATCTGCCGGTGCATTTGCAATAGCAGGTTGCTTTCCTCCAAAAAATCAAAACCCCCTTACCTGGCATTTAACTAAGCTTATATCCTTCGGGGCCATATTATTTTCCATAACAATAACCTGTTTTGGCATCGACCATTTTTTATATGCAAAAGATGCAGCCGGTTATATTCCATCATGGATACCCGGCCATATATACTGGATATATATCACCGGCACGGCATTAGTTTGTTCAGGCCTTGCAATTATTTTTAAAATCAAACCCCGCTTAATGGCTGCCCTTTTGGGCACCATGATTTTTACCTGGTTTATTATCCTCCACATCCCCAAAGTAATAGCTGCTTCCTTTTCCGATACCGGTGGCGAAGTTACCAGCGCATTTTTAGCCCTTGCCTATAGCGGCATTGCCTTTGCAAT
>CAISKH010000386.1 GCA_903885865.1 uncultured Mucilaginibacter sp. | reverse complement strand
TAACTACAACGATAAATTATACCATTATAAATTAAACATATAAGCAATATGTATAGCCCAAAAATCATTTACAGCGCCATCATTATAAAAGCTTGCAAAACTTTCAAAACGTACGCCCCCATCAATATAAGTATGTCTCTTCTTAAGTGGAAACAATAATCCCACTTGCGGCGACCAGGTAAAAGCAGTACTATATAAGCCATATAATTGCGCTTTGTTTGCCAAAAGGGTTTCGCCAACCTCGCCCTGGAAATAGAACCTGTTGCCTGTAAACCATTTTACACCCAACTTTAACGGGATGGTTTGGAAACCTGGAATAGTAGTATTTAATATAACCTGCTGGCCGCTCTGGCCATCGGCAGTTGGGAAAAAGATACTGTAACCCGCATTTGCAGTAACATAGAATGAGTGATTAATGGGATAGTCAAAACGCATAGAAATACCTGTACCGTATTGATAGGCAGTTGCTGGTGTGGCCGTGCCACCCGAAGCGGTATTTACCCCTGTGCCAAAAATACCGGTTCCTGAGGCCGCTTCCAAGCTAACGCCAATACGAAGGCTATCGGCAATTGTTCGTGATTGAGCGTTTGCGGTAAAACAAAAGCCTATAAATAATAATGACCAGGTAAGCGGTTTAAGTGTAATTTTCATGTTCAATTGTTCAGATTAATGTGTTAAAACGCATAATGAATTAACAACGTATACTATACGGTAAATTTAACATTTGTAACAGTTAAATTTTTTGCAAAGCTATGCGTTTTTTTGACTATGGGGTATTTTTAGTGAAAATGTAAAAACTAAGCTTATTCGCCTTTAAAACCTGGTTTTCCTTTTTGCAGAAATGCCGCTACGCCTTCCTTAAAATCGGCTGTGCCGAAACATTTGGCAAATTCTTCTATCTCTGTTTCAAACCCGTTAACATCATTGCGGCCCGCGGCGTTAATAGCGGTAATGGCTGCGGCTATGGCTAAGGGCGCACGGCTTAATATTTTTTGAAGGAGCGCTTCGGCTGCCGGCAATAAATTTTCGGCCGTTGTGACCTGGTTTACCAACCCCAGTTGATGGGCCTCGGCCGCGGTAACCATGTCCCCTGTCATTATCATTTCCATTGCCTTACCTTTGCCAACTAACCGGGTTAAACGCTGTGTGCCGCCATAACCGGGTATTAGCCCAAGGGTAACTTCGGGAAGCCCCATTTTGGCAGTATCGGCAGCCAGGCGGATATGACAGGCCATAGCCAACTCCAATCCGCCGCCGAGTGCGAAACCATTTATGGCAGCTATAACAGGTTTGCTGCTATTCTCTATCAAGTCGAAAATTTTGGTATGGCCCTCGCGGGCAATTTCGCGGCCGCCGGCAACATCCACGCCTATAAATTCGGCAATATCAGCGCCTGCTACAAAAGCCTTGCTGCCCGCACCGGTTATTAGGATGCCGCCAATCTGCTCATCGGCAAAAGCATTAGCGATGGCTTGATGCAGTTCGCCAAGCGTAGCTTTATTTAAGGCATTGAGCTTGCTTTCGCGATTTATAGTGATGTAAGCTATACGGTCTTTATATTCGATCAATAAGTTTTGGTAAGCCATGCCGCAAAGTTAAAAATTACGATGCTTATGCACCCATTCGGTTATATACTGAACAATATTGTGGGTGGTGGTGCCCGGCGGGAAAAGTTCGCCAACGCCCAGTTTTTTTAGCGCGTTCATATCCTCTTCGGGGATAATACCACCGCCGGTAATCAGCACATCATCCATTTTTTTCTCTTTCAGAAGGTTGATGATCTTCGGGAAAACCGTCATGTGCGCGCCTGATAGAATAGAAATACCTATAGCATCCACATCTTCCTGCAAGGCAGTATTCACCACCATTTCGGCTGTTTGCCGCAAGCCGGTATAAATTACCTCCATACCCGCGTCGCGCAGCGAGGTGGCAATAATGCGTGCGCCGCGGTCGTGCCCGTCAAGCCCAACTTTGGCAACTAAAACACGTATAGGGCGGTTAAATGGTTTGATGGTCATAATTATCAACTAAGATAGCATATTTCTAGCGCAAGTCTTAGTGCGATTGAAACTGGAATGGCCTGACTTGTGCTTCACTATTTCAATATAGTACTTCTACTTCCTCTAACACACCAGAATTAAACGCATAATTAGTAGCACTACTATAAATATAAGCCAAAGCATCATTTACCCATCCGGCTGCTACAGGGTTTTCATGAATATAATCTAACTTTTGCTGAAAAAAGCTGTTGATGGGGTGCAATTCAATTGGATGATTATCCTGCTGCCAAAATTGATAATTCTTATTGTTGCTATTGGCTTTGCCAGCTTTTGCAAACAAATACAGCAGCCAATCTTTCCTGCTTTCCTGTGGATTTCCCGACCGTGTGCCACTGCGGGTTGCTGACGAGTTTCAGTTATTCCCCCGACCGGTATTTTCCGAACCTGTGCCAGTGCTGTTGGTGCTCATCACCGTTGCTGTCGCTACTG
>CAISKH010000385.1 GCA_903885865.1 uncultured Mucilaginibacter sp. | reverse complement strand
GGAAGGGTACACACAATAGGCGCGGGGTTATTACTGGCCGAGATACAGCAAACATCCGACATAACTTACCGTATTTATGATTTTGACAGGGTTGATGCCAATGGGCACAAACGCCCACTGCAAACAGAAGAAGCGTTAGCGGCGATAGATTATAAACATTATCCGGAATATAAAACCCAATACACGCCCGAAAAAGATAAGACGGTTCAACTGGTTAGTTGCCCGTATTTTACTACCAGCGTATTGGACGCTACCGAAAGCACCGCTAAAGATTACAGCAACCTTGATTCATTTGTAATTCATGTTTGTGTTGCGGGTGAATACACTATTAAACATAATGGTGCCGCATACCCTGTAAAAATGGGCGAATGTATATTACTGCCCAAAACTATTGATCAAATTGAACTGGAAACCACTACCGGTTTTAAAATATTGGAAAGCTTTATTCAATAACAAGAACGCGGGGTATTTACTTATACTTCCAATTCCTTGATTTACCTTCTTCCATCCATTCTATAGCAGTTTCCATGCGCTTTTGGCGGGTGGCATCTGTTTTTGCTTCGGTTATCCATTCCAGGTATTCCCGTTTATGCGAAGGGCTGAATTTGTTATATGCCTCAAGTGCTTTTGGGTTTGCAGCCAAAATATCGGAAAAATCCGCCGGCATTTCAATGGGTGTTTTAGGGGTTGCTTCTTTTTTAACAGCGGGCTTTTTATTGCCTGCCTCATTTAACTGCATGGCTTGTTTTATAAAGTCGACTAAAATCTCATCGGAAGGGAGGTCACTTAAACTGGTGATCCTGCCGAAACTGCCTGCATCTCCGCCTTCCTTGTGAATTAATTTACCCGGATCATTTAGTTGTGCCTGCTTCCAGAAGCCAAAACCCATATGCTCTTTAAAAGCGGCCATCTGGCAAACCGATCCTTTGTAATCAAAAAAAGGGAAGCCCCATTTCATTGTTTCGGTGATCAAAGGCGAGGTTTGGTGTACTAGTTGCCTGATATGATTTAATATAGGCTTTGCAAACGCAGCGGATTTTTCAATATAAGCGTCAACGCGTGGGTCAAATTGTTCCATAACGCTAAGATAGTTAGACGCACTAAATTTTTAAAATTTCGTATGTCTTTTCTAATTAACCAGGTTACCAAACAATTTTATATGCCAGCTATCCTTAAACGGCACTTCCCATTTGGTTTCCAGTTCGTTTAAAGTTTGAACCAGGTTATTAAATACAACGGTGTGCGTAGTGATGCTGCCCTGTTTGAGCAGTTCTTCAAAATCGTGACGGGGCAGCGAAAGCACTTCGTCCGCCTGCCGGTAAGCCAAATTAAAGCGGTCGAATAGGTGGATGTTGAATTCCTGCTCCAATTGCTGCATAAAATGTACCGACTTATCAATGGAGCATCCGCTGGCACCGGCCTGGGTTTCGTCAACCACTAATATTAAAAAGCGGTTATAGCGTATTTCGGATTTAGCTTTAAGCTGGTGATTGTGTGCTGTCCACTCGGTGGCAAACCGGTTAAGGTGTTGCTGAATTTGCTGTACCTGTTCCTCAGTCAGTTTTTTATCCGACTGGTATACCCAAACTCTTGAATTTTCAGAAAATTGCATGTGCAAAGCTACCAAATTATTAACTTCGGGGTGAAATTTTGTTGTCATGGTAAAATCAGTTCTGCCACAGATCAAAAAAATAGTTATCCTTTTATCAATTGTCCTGTGCGGCGCGGTTAGTTATTGTTTTGTTACCGATAGGAGCGACCCTGACTGGCTCAGCTGGGTTAATAAATGCCTCGTGCAATCTTTCGATCCGCCGCCCGATGTTAAATTAAAGAAATGGGAACTTATGGTAACTGACGATTCCTTTATCCGCCTGCGCAAAACTTACCAGAATGGCAAGCAGGAATATTTTTCGTTCCAACTCCGCCGGCTGAATGATGTGGATTATGTTGGCGACACAAATACTGGTACGCTACAGCTAAGAGCCAAAGCAGACGACATTATTGTACAAACCTATAACGATAAAAAAGGCGATGTTGATTCCATGGCAACCGTACTCAATATCCCTGTAAAAAACATGGAACCTGAGCGTTTGGATAGCTTGCGCACCGCGCTGAATTATTTTAAAACAAAAGGGCTATAAACCATTCGCTCTTACAGTTATCTCCGCAATATCCAATACCGCTATTTCCTTTTCTTTATCCTTGTTCTTTACACCGTCGCTCAACATGGTCATACAAAACGGGCAGGCGGCAGCAACAATAGTTGCTTTGCTTTCTAAAATATCGTCCATCCGTTCCACGTTAATATCTTTTACACCCCGTTCAGGCTCCTTAAACATTTGCGCGCCGCCAGCGCCGCAGCATAAGCCGTTGCTTTTACAGCGTTTCATTTCAACCAGTTCAGTGTCTAAAATTTCCAGCGCTTTGCGCGGGGCCTCGTAAACATTGTTCCCCCTGCCCAGGTAACAGGGATCATGGTAAGTAATGCGTTTTCCTTTAAAGCTTTCGCCGCCTTCGGCTTTCAGTTTGCCTTCATCAATTAACTGTTGTATCAACTGAGAGTGATGGATCACCTCGTAATTACCGCCCAAACCCGGGTATTCATTTTTTAAGGTATTAAAACAATGCGGACAGCCGGTAACTATTTTTTTGATATTATAACCATCCAGCACTTGTATATTGGTCATGGCCTGCATCTGGAACAAAAATTCGTTCCCCGCCCGTTTAGCCGGGTCGCCGGTACAGCTTTCCTCGGTACCTAATACGGCATAGTTTATACCTACGTGCTGCAATATTTTGCAGATGTCGCGTGTTATTTTTTG
>CAISKH010000384.1 GCA_903885865.1 uncultured Mucilaginibacter sp. | reverse complement strand
TCTTTACCCGGCATGATCTCCACAAATGCGCCAAAAGGCATAATTGATTTTACCTTGCCTTCGTATATTTCGCCTACTTCAGGTTTTGAAGCAATGTTTTTAATACGGGTAACCGCTTTATCTATCGCTTCTTTATTATCAGCAAATATCTGCACTACACCCTGGTTGCCAACTTCCTCAATAGAGATAGTGGCACCTGTTTCACGCTGCATTTCCTGGATGATCTTTCCGCCAGGTCCGATAACCGCGCCGATAAATTCTTTATCAATACGAATGGTAATAATACGCGGCGCATGTGGCTTGTAATCTTCGCGTGGCTTTTCAATGGTTTTCTTCATTTCACTTAAGATATGAAGGCGGCCCTCTTTAGCCTGGTTTAACGCGTTGGTTAATACTTCGTATGATAAACCGTTTATTTTAAGGTCCATTTGTACGGCAACAATACCGTTTGAGGTACCTGTTACTTTAAAGTCCATATCACCTAAGTGATCCTCATCACCTAAAATATCAGAAAGGATAGCATATTTGGTGCCCATTTCGTTGGTGATCAGCCCCATCGCGATACCTGATACCGGCGATTTTATCTTCACACCCGCATCCATCAAAGCCAATGTACCCGCGCAAACCGTTGCCATTGATGATGAACCGTTTGATTCTAAAATATCAGAAACTATACGGATAGTGTATGGGTTCTCATCATCACCTGGCAATACCTGCTTTAACGAGCGCATGGCCAAATTACCGTGGCCGATTTCCCTGCGGCCCGCTCCCCTGTTCGGGCGAACCTCGCCGGTTGAGAAACCGGGGAAATTGTAGTGTAGCAGGAATTTTTGATAACCATTAATAAACGCGCCATCAATCATTTGCTCATCATCCTTAGCGCCTAAGGTAACTGATGTTAATGATTGTGTTTCGCCACGGGTAAATACCGCCGAACCGTGAGCAGCAGGCAAATAACCAACTTCGCTCCATATCGGGCGTATTTGAGTAGTGGTACGGCCATCTAAACGTTTGCCTTCGTCTAAAACAAGGTTACGGATAGCGTCATACTCAACATCATGGTAATATTTTTTTGCTAAGAACTTGGTAACGTCATCAATTTCGCCCAAAGTTTCTATATAAGCGTCGCGAACGGCTTTAAAGCTGGCAGCGCGCTCATCTTTAGCAGAAGCCGAAGCGGCTATAGCGTAAACCTGCTCATAAGTAGCAGCGTAAATAGCTTTCTTCAGTTCTTCATTGCTGCTTTCGTGGCTGTAGGTACGTTTTACGGTTTTACCTACCTGTTCAGCTAATTCTATCTGGGCCAAACACTGTACTTTAATAGCGGTATGCGCAAATTTTATCGCTTCAACCAGTTCAGCTTCCTGTATTTCTTTCGATTCACCCTCAACCATGTTGATGTCATGCTCAGAACCTGCTACTATAAATTCTAAAGTAGCGGTAGCCAACTGGCTCAGCGTTGGGTTAATAATTAGTTTGCCATCAACTTTCGCTACACGTACCTCTGATATTGGCCCGTTAAACGGAATATCAGAAACAGCCAAAGCTGCTGACGCCGCCAAACCGGCTAAACAATCGGGCATTATATCTTTATCAGCCGAAATTAACGAGATCATTACCTGCGTGTCCGCATGATAATCTTCAGGAAACATCGGGCGCAAAGCGCGGTCGACCAAACGAGAGATCAAAACCTCATAGTCTGATAAACGAGCCACGCGGCGTAAAAACCCACCGGGGATACGTCCGGTTGCTGCTTATTTTTCTTGATAATCAACAGAAAGCGGTAAAAAATCAACACCTTCTTTTGCCTCCAGCGATGATACTACGGTAGCCAATAACATGGTATCACCCATTTTTATTACTACCGATCCATCGGCTTGTTTGGCCAGTTTTCCGGTTTCGATCTCAATGGTGCGGCCGTCACCTAAATCAATAACCTTTTTAATTACATTTAAACTCATCTTGTTTTCGTTGTGGTACGCTTTCATCTTTAGGGCGCACCGGTTTTTTATAGTGTGTATATTAATTCGTAAAGTAAAAAAGCCATCTCCTACCAGGGACGGCTTTTTGTAAAAAATAAGTTTAAGTTACTTAATGATATCCCTAAGCGCTAACGCTTTGATGATGGCACGGTACCTTCCAATATCTTTTTTGTAAAGGTAAGCCAGCAATCCGCGGCGTTTACC
>CAISKH010000383.1 GCA_903885865.1 uncultured Mucilaginibacter sp. | reverse complement strand
GCCGTTGACCACCTTATTCCGAAATGTCAGTCAGGTAATTCCGTTACACTTTGACCATGCTAACCTATTGATGGTTAATTTAATTTTTCTTTACTGTCAACACAAATCGGTGATCTGGAGCGCACGGAATAGTCTGGTCAAGCCTTCCGGAATATCCACCTTAGTTGGACATTCCGGAGCCATTGACCACGTCGTTACCGAATACCAAACAGTTAATTCCGTAACACTTTGACCACATTAATTCCGTTTTTTTTAATTGCTTACATAAATCAGTGTTCTACAGCGCAAGAATTGCATGGTCAAACTTTCCGGAATATCCACCCGTCCCAATGATCGGACTTTTGAACCCATCACTTAATTTCAACCTTAACATTTTGTTCTTTCTGGTCACGGAAGATGGTTATGGCAACGCTACCCTTATAACCAGCCGCCAGGTCGGTTAACTTTGAAATAGTTTTATTGTTAACCTTTAATATAACATCGTTTGCTTTGATATAGGGTCTTAGTGGGCTTTTTTCTGCTACTTCCAATACCAACACACCTGTTTCGGAGGCCATACCGGTAGCCGATCGCTCGCCCAGCGTACTTAGATTTTTTATCATTGCTCCCATAAATTCATAAACAGGCTGTTTATTTACGGTTGACCTCATTAATAGCGGTATCACCACATGATTGGCAACCTTTTTTAAATCAGCCGAAACTACGCCGAATTGGTCCATCGGAAAGTTTTGGAACCCTATTTTTAACGCTGCCGATTCGTCCTTCACCCTATAATCAGCCTTTGAGGCATCGGTGAACAGGGCATTGCCATAAACAGAATTTTGGTCGGTGCCCCTTTTTTGGGAAGCTTTAAGTGACAACGAATCAGGAAACAAATTATGATCAACCTCTGTGCCCCAATACTTTATACCTATAGGGAAATAGCCTGCGCTTACAATGTTTTGTTTAAACACATCGCCGCTATTATTAAACCATACATGCGGGTGGAACGAGCTATTGATGATAACATTGTTGTAAACCGTACGATGAAAGCCCTCTCTTAGCTTTAACCCGCCGTTAAGGCAAACATTATTATATATTTCGTAGTTGCTTGAGCCATCATCCAGGTCAATATCCCAGCCATGGTCGCACCGGAAACGGTTGTTCCTGATGATGGTGGGTTTAATGGCATCCAGCATAACCAGTTCAGGGTGAACTGCACTGATGCTATCCATCATTTTGCGGTTTGGGTACCAATACCTGTCACGCCCCCATGAATTAAAGGAGCCATGGTCGCCGGTTTCCAAAACTGTGTTAAACACGTCATTATATTCAAGGATATGGCCTCCCCATGTTCCATCGCCAATGTTAATACCTGCCCTGGGTGTTTTATCAATTGTGTTATGGCTAACCGTAATGTTCATGGCCATTGATATTTGTACACCAGCCGATTGCTTTTCAACACGGCCAGTGTTTTGTATTAGGTTATTATAAACCAGGCAATCAGCCGGGTAATTATTGGTTAGCGGGCCGGGGGTTTGGTCAACTTTATTAGGGTCATTAGCCTGCTCATACCTGAACAGGGGAGAGCGCACCGCTTTTGGGTCGCCGGCAAAGGCAACGCCGCTGGCACCGATATCTGTAATACGGCACCCCGAAATTTCATTGTGCCGGTTATAGTTTGAAAATACGATGGCATTACCGGCAACCGCGTTAAAAAAGCAATCTTTAACCGTGCAATGTTCGGCACCTTCAATAGTGACAGCTCCGCGGCGATAGAACATCCAATCGCTGCGCAACAGCGGCTCGTTGGTTTTCATGAACGTACGCAGCGTTTGCGTAAACTCCAGTCCCTCCATATTGATATTTTTTACCGGCTGCTGTTCTGTACCCTTCAATTCAATGAGGGTTTCCAGTTGTGGGACCTCAATTTTTGCTTTATTAAGGTCGGTGTTTTTAGGCGGGTAAAAATACAGGGTATGTTTAGTTTTGCTGTAATACCACTCGCCAACCGTATCCAGTTCTTCAAAAATATTTTCAACATACCTGTATTTTGCATGCATTGGCGCGGGGCGGTTATTCTGGTAGCCGCCTTCAAGTGTTACGCCGCCTTTACTGTCTTTACCGGTTATGAGGTAACTGAAACCGCCCCATTCACTTTTATGAAGGGCGTGAATATATCCACCCGCCGGGTCCTGCCATGTACCAACTCTTTGCGGACTGATGGCATCAGCAGCAAAACCCCCATAATGCGTAATTTCAGGATTATAATTCGGGTACCTGGCCATGTGCTGCAACTGGCCGTTAACAAATAATTCATCAAATACAATATCCTCGTCAATATTGGCCTGCATAATGCCGTTCTTATAATCGTGCCATTGCAGTTTTAAAACTTTCGCGCTGCTGATAACAGGTTTTTCGCCCGCATAAGCTTTAAAAGTTAGCTTAGCGTTTGCTGCGCGCGAATCGGCGGCGGTAAAATTTAGCGGCTTCGATAGGTAATAATTGCCGCCCCGTATAATTACATTCACCGGCCCTTTAACTTTTCGTGCTGCTGCCTGTGCTGCATATAGGCTTAAAAACGGCTTTTCGATAGTGCCGGGATTTTTATCACTTCCTTTTACAGATAAATACAAAGAGGTTTGTGCCTGTGTTTGAATACAAATAAAGGCGCATACTGCAATTAAAAGGGTTGATTTAAATTTCATTTTTGTAGTACTAAGTATATATAAATCTTATTGTTTCGTGTTTTTAACTATAAAAGCCACTATTGGCGCCGGGTCCCTCGGCACACGCGGGAAATGTCCTTCACCAGGTATTGTAATAACAGTCATACTGCCGCCTAGTTCTTTATATTTTTGTTCGGCAACGCGGGTATCGGTAGCAAGCCATGGATCAGTAGCACCGCTAACATGCAGTGCAGGTATATGTGCCTTAGCCAATGGTGCAAGTGTATCAAGCGGTTGTTTCTTTTCCATAATGCTGCGCATAGCGGCATTGTCTGCATATATACACGATACCTTATCCGGGTTGTGCAAGGCCCATTCATATGCCTCGCCTGCATAAGCGCCGGTGCCTATCATAACCGGTTTTTTTGAGAACCCTTTTGCAACCAGCATATTATAAAAGCCATCCCAATCCTTGCGCACGGGATTTTGCCCGGTTATAGGAGGAGACACGATATAATAGCCTTTTGCCAGCAAATCCTGTTCAACGGTAGCGTCACGGGGCAACGTACGGTCGGCCCTGAAAACCCAGGGATTGCCGGGAGCGGGTTTATTGGGCGCAATTATCGTTAATGTTTTTATGCCAAACTTGGTATCGGTTTTTATGTTATAAACATCATAAACAGGCGTAAACCACGGCCCGCGTACGGTGGCATAAGTATTCTCGATCTTCAAATACTGGTACTTGTTTTCCAAACTATAATAGTAACTTCTTACAAAGGCGCTGGTATCGGCAAAAAGCGGATCGCGGTTAGTTTGCTTAATATTTTTTTCTACCCAATCGGCTATAAACGTGGCATCTTTTATACTATGAGGATGATGCCCTGTACCCTCTTTTATCATCATGGTCATGCGCCCGCCCATACGTAATAAAGCCTCTTCTATATACATCGTATTGGTTGGCGTAACAAAATCTTCTGTGCCCACTATACTCAATACAGGTATATCATATTTAACCAATAGGTCAAGCCTGGCAAAGCTTTCCGGGCGTATAGCCGGGTTATCGGCATACAGGCACGATACCCTATCAGGGTGTATTGCGGCCCAGGCATATTCATTGATGCCGCCACGGCTCATGCCGCTGAAAGCCGGTTTGCCTGATAGGCCATGTTTAGTGAAAAAGGCATACCATGCTTCCCATTCTTTGCCCGGGTCGATATTACAATAAACCACGTGGAAACCCCTTTTAAGCAGTTCCACTTCTGATTGCGGCTCATGATCCCAATAAAAGCCGCGCCAGGTAACCGGGTTGCCCGCAGCAGCGGTTTTAGGCACCACAACAATGCAGCGTACCTTGCCTTTAGGTGTGTTCTTGTCATCCATCCCTGTTCTTTCTCCGGGAAGGGCTTTGAAGGGCGTAACGGCAAAAGTTTCCGTGTCCATAAAATAATCATAGCGGTCAAAGCCGTTCCATGAGGTTTTTTCGCCTTCGAACGGCTTAGGTGCCTGGGCGAAGGTTTTGTCGATGCCAATCAGCAATAAGCAGATGGCAGTAAGCAGTGCGGGTTTAAAATAATTCTTCATTTTTTTTAGGTTATTTTGGGTGATCTATAAAAAGTGTAAATGCATGTATCAGTTATTCTTTTTTACAATTTTTTTTGTATTGAACAGGCGTGTAACCCGTAATTTTTTTGAAATAGCGATTGAAGTTTGAAAAATGATTAAAGCCACTTTCATAACAAACCTCTGAGATAGATTTATCAGTCTCATTAAGCAGCTTACAGGCATTTTCAACCCTTATTTCCAACATAAAAACAGAAAAGGTTTTTTGGGTCCTGGATTTGAAATATCTGCAAAAGGCGTGTTGGGATAGATTGGCTACTGCAGCTATTTGCTCCAATGTAATTCCACTCGTGTAATTAGCAAGTATATACTGATAGATCGCATTAAGGCGATTGTTCTCTGCTTCGCCCCAGGAGAAATCAAAACCTTTGTCTGAGATAATTTTATTACTTTTTGAAGTTGCGATAGTATTCAAAATATTCAACAATAAAATAAGCCGCTGTGTGCCTTGCAGATTAAATAGTTGCTTCATCAATAAACTAACAGCATGTTTTGCCTTACCTGTGATTTTAAGTCCGCGTTTTGCTTCGCTGAGTAATTTCACCAATAATTTATTTTCAGGCAGATCATAAAATGGATCTCCAAAAAGAGATGGAACAAAATGAATAACAGATGCTTCAGCTTTCAAATTTTCTTTGTTACAGTAATATTTTTTATCACAACGAAATAAATGGGGCAAATTACTGCCAAGCAATACCATTTCTCCCGGCCTAAATCTTTCTACTTTATTACCTATAAAACTTGTACCCAATCCTTTGTGAATATATACCAATTCAATTTCGGGGTGATAGTGCCATTGATCATAAAAATAGGGTTCGCTATTAAAGCGAATGCTAAATGAATGGTCTGCTTTAAATTGAACCTTTAATAAATGCGGCTTCATAAAAGATTAATTGGTCATGTTCAGTTATTAAATGTTAAGATAATACAAAAAATATCACTGCTAGCTCTAATATAAATATGTTACAGAACAGCATTCGAATAAAACGGCGCCTGAACCTTTCATGTCTTCAATATCAACCGCAGTTCTAATTATTTGGTGCCTGATAATTTAAGTTCAACATATCCTTCCGGTTTTTTAGTATTTTCATAAGTTTTGTTTATTTGGGCCAACTGCAGCTGCCTGGCATTTGTTTTCACGCCACCTTTTGGAACGTCTATGCCGGCAACCCATACTACCTCGTTCAGTACAAAACGAAGATAGTTTTCATTCAGCAGCGCCGAATGAAAATCCATCCCCCCCCACAAAATACCGCGTTGTTTGCCTTTTTCATAGGCTGAGGCAATACACCTGGGGCCTATAACATTTTTAGGTGATCCCACTTCGCCCATATTCGTCTCGGGCGATTCGCCCATCAGCAGGTCAGTACGGTAAGGATCACCGGAGTTTACAATAAGCCGCGAAAATATCTCATCCTTATAAACCCATGGCTTAACGCCACGCAAAATAGGGTGTTTTTCGGCAGCTTTAATAGGTGTTACTACCCAGTATCCCAAAGGATTTTGCGTATAGCCCGGCAGCGATGCCTGGCCAAACCAGCGCAGATAATGGTCAGTAGCCGGTTGGTTGTTTTCGGTAGCTGTGCCCCAATGCAATACCATAATGCCCATACCTGCCGCCTGTAAGCTATCGATCTGTTCAAGATACTTTAATGTGGCTTTATCATAAGTTTTTTGGCCTGCAGGCAATGGCGGCAAAAGCGGGTGCGTGCGTCTTTGAGTACTGGATACCGAACTGCATTCAACAATAACAGCATCCACGCCTTTCAGGTCTTCAATATCAAGCGCAGTTCTTTCGGGAAGATATTTAGTGATGATCTTTATGCCTTTAATATTGGCCACGCTGTCAATACAATGCTGCAGCACAAGCAAATCCTTCGCTACTTCGTGCCTTCCGCCTACGGTAGGGGACGCATGATCCCTTATACCCGACAGGAAGTAAATCACTTTAGGTTTTTGTTCCTGCGCAAAGGCCCGGTGTGTGCCTACAGAAAAGCAGGTCAATACAACAGTAAATGATACAAAAAGTATGTGGTAAGCTTTTCTCCGTAAATCGCGTTTCCCCTGATTAGGGAACATTGGTGTGTTATTGGTCATATTGGTTAATTTAAGTGAACTATCGGTATTCTTTATTTTCTAATAGTTTGTGCTACTTCTTTCATTACTTGTAAAGCGTTCTCATCAACTGTGCCATCCTGGTATATTCCCATATTTATAGTTACTGTTCCCCCTTGCTGCATACTCCCTTTAATATATTTGGTCAACTGGTCCGCGGTAAAACGCGGAGGAGGCATTACCGCTTTATCCTGTACCCAATAAGGCTCCATTATAATGAGAGATTGGTAACGTAATCCCATTCCTGGCCCACGGTCGGCGGTGCCGTTTGTTGGCAATCCAACGGGGCTTGAAGTTTCACCGGCCCAGTAATCCTGCCACTCGGTAACTGCCGGGTATATCCATGAATTAATAGCAATAATACGGTCGGGGTTACCTGCTTTACAGGCTTTGAAGAAATCGGCGAAGGATACATCGGGATACTCTTCAAAACATTGGTACCATCCGTCAAACCAATAACCGGCCACTTTCTTTCCGTAGCGCTCGCCAAATTCGGTCATCACTTCTTTATTAATTTGCGAGAATTCTTTTTCAGGCACTTTGCGGTATTTTGCTACCACATGAGTTGGAAAATAACATATCAGCTTTATACCCTCGGCATTAAGCGCATCGGCCATTTCGGCAACAAGGTCGCGTTTGGTTGTATGCCCCGGATGATATTTTTCCCAGCTTGCTATTGGGGCGGGGCAATAAGGTTCCGCATGGCCGATGGTGAAAATAACATAACCCGCGCCAGTTGATTTTACCATTTCTACCCAGGCCTTCAGATCAAAAGCATCAATTGCATCGGCATAACTTTTTTTGGTGCCGTCCCTATTAACGCTTTGAGAGGTATAGTGAAACATCAACCCATAGCCGGCCTTGGCCAGCCATTCCGTACTTGCTCTTGAGTGGATAGCTGCCTGTCGGTCAGCTTCAATAGCGGCCTTACCCGCTACAGGTACCAGTTCCACGGCACGCAACTCCATAACCGGCCCTTTTGCTGTCGCGGGGACCGTGAGGGTTAATTGTTGAGTTCCTGCCTTTAATTCAAGTTTATCTTTTAGTAGTATCCTTTCGTAAGAACCTATTCCGAAAACCCCTTGGGTAGGCACTAAGGTATAGTTAACAGTGCTGTTACTGGCGGCTATCGAAACGCTATTTCCGTCTGCCGCGGTCTTCACATTATGGGTAAGCCTTACTTCATAAGTTCCCGAGGTTGGTACCTGTATGCTCCATTCCATGCTCACCGGGCCGGTAACCCTTACAAAGTCGCCATGTTGTTTGGTAGCCGCCCCATCTATTTTAGACGCCTTGCTGCCGTATAAATAGCTTACTGCATTAGCTTTTACTGAAATTAAAGGGATAGGTTGGGCGGTTTGCTGGGCATTTGTCGTAAATGAGCAGATACCCGCAAAAATTAACGCGGTGAGTAATCCTTTTTTCATACTATTTATTTAGTTAATTATTGGTTAAACCAGCAAGTCGGCATATCTATTCCACTACACGGTATTGTCCTTTAAATTCTGATCAGAAAGCCTAAAAATTGGTTGTTTGTAATTGGTTACTAACAAATGTAAAAGGGCACAGGTAAAAATCATTCCAACAGATTGACTAATACTTGTACTATCTTAACATTAAATAAATCTACTTTTTTTAATGTTAATTCGGGATTATTCCACTTGCAAGCTTATTTTTACCGTTTGACCTGCTTTCATTTCAATAACCCGGGCAGTATTTCCAATGGAAGATGGACCAACTTTAGCATTGGCTGAGATCGATCTTATTCCCCTGCGTTGTGCCAGCGTAATTTGCTGATCGATATCAGATCTCAAAGTACATTCAATGGTGTTTTTGTGCAGATCCCAGTTCAGGTTTTCGATAGTTACCCGGTTTCGGGCCTTAATTCCGGCAACGGCCCCCCTAGTTAAACTTTCGGGTACAGCTGGCAACAGATCAATTATTTTAGGATTGGAATTTACCAGCATTTCCATCATAATGGCAGGCATTGAATTGGAAACATCCGTACAAAAAACCTTAAAATTGCTGTAGTGTGCCGTTGCCAGGCTTGTGAAATAAAAATCTGTTTTTAATAAACGAAGAATTTTACTGTTTACTGATTTGGCATTATTCAAATTTGCCGCTATCAAGGCTGAATGTACAATACCATGGCCCGCACCCTGGTAATCGTATTCATCCTTTTTATTTAATGCTGTTTGAGCGGCTTTATATAGCCCTGGCGGGCTTTCAGCGGTAATTTCATTTAACGGCCAAATCGTAATTAAATGACTCGAGTGGCGATGCGCATAATCATCCTTTAATCCGGGCCATGCCCATTCCTTGAGCGCACCGTCATCGTTTATGAGGTAAGGAGGTAATTTATCTAAAATCATTTGCCATTTAGCAATTTCACCTGAAAGTTCCTGCTGCATATCCAATATTTCGCAGGTTTTAATCAAAGTCGACAAACAAAATCTAGCTCCGGCAATATCAAATGTTGAGTTATTCACCAATGAAAGCTTCAACCCGGCAGGCTGGCTTTCAGGAGAAATTGATCCCGCAAAGATGAAGTTCCCGTTTTTATCTTTATTGACAAGAAAATCTTCATAGAAATACCCCATCTCTTTTAACAACGGAAGTAAACGATTGCGAAGAAATTTTTTATCCCCGGTAATCAAATAATGTTCCCAAAACGGGTATAAAAGCCAGCCCATTTCGCCGGTTACATACTGATATGGAAAATAGTAATTCAACGCCCCTATTAATCCATTTAAACCCGAAAGATTGCCACCGCTCAACATGCCACGGCAACCCAATAATTTTGATGCATTGGTTTTAAAACCGTCCTTTAGACGTTCCATCAAAGTAAAGTACCCTTCCATCGCTTCGGGCATATCGCCAATATTTCCACCCGCGATCTGCAAATTGAGATTAGCATCAAGAAAATAATAGCCACTCCAGCCGGCTTTGCAATCGCCGGTCCATATTCCGAGCAAATCGGGTGGGGACACATCACTGCTGGAAGAAAGATAATTATAGCGTCCGGCATCAAAAATCCTTTCCCATAACGCTGTGACCGCTATATCCGACGATTTCTGTTTGCTCAACAGCTCTTCATTTGAAAGGGTACGGTCAGCAACGCTTGCATTTAAATCAAGCTTTACCCGGTCAAAAATAGCCTGGTGCGTTTCCTTCTGGCCTTTTAATAAGATATTATAATTTATGGGTATTGATTTAAGCTGATTTTGGATATTTTTTTTGTTCCAATGGGTTTCGCAATTGCTGTAATATTTATCGGTTTTTGTCAGCAAGGTTACTGAATTAGCATTGGT
>CAISKH010000382.1 GCA_903885865.1 uncultured Mucilaginibacter sp. | reverse complement strand
TTTTAAAGTAAATGGTTAAAAGAATTGAATTTTTAATTTTTTTGCCACTTATTTTACCTATTTTATTACCATCAATTGATTTTTTCGTAACAATTTTCATTTTTTTTATGTTTTTATGATAAAATTTGTAAAAAATAGAAATAATAATATAAATTTGTTGGCATATACCCGATCGTTACGGTAAAACGCATTATTTTAATCAAACATCACAAAAATAATTTTAAAAAATGGCAACAAAACTCGAGTACATTTGGCTTGATGGATACAAACCAACACAAAGCCTTCGCAGCAAAACAAAAATCGTTAAAGAATTTAGCGGTAAATTAAAAGATCTGGACAATTGGAGCTTTGATGGTTCGTCAACCGAACAGGCACCGGGCGGTTCGTCAGATTGCGTTTTAAAACCGGTTTTTGTAGTTCCTGATCCGCAGAGAAAAAGCGCTTACCTGGTAATGTGCGAAGTTTTAAGCGCTGACGGTAAAGCACATGAATCAAATGGCCGCGCGCTTATAGAGGATGATGATAACGATTTTTGGTTTGGATTTGAGCAGGAATATTTCCTGTGGGACCCTGAAACTAATAAACCCCTGGGTTTTCCCGCCGGTGGTTACCCGGGCCCGCAAGGCCCTTATTACTGTTCGGTAGGTGCGAAAAACGCTTATGGACGCGAGATCGTTGAAGAGCACCTGGATGCTTGTTTAGACGCAGGTTTGAACGTTGAAGGTATTAACGGTGAAGTTGCCGCAGGGCAATGGGAGTTCCAGATATTTGCTAAAGGCGCCAAGGAAGCCGGCGACCAGATATGGGTTGCACGTTACCTGCTGGAAAGAATAGGTGAAAAATACGGAGTTTCTATAAACTGGCATTGCAAACCGTTGGGCCAGTTAGACTGGAATGGTTCAGGCATGCACGCTAACTTCTCAAATACGTTGTTACGCACAGCAAACAGCAAAGCAAAATTCGAAGCAGTTTGCGAGGCATTCCGCCCGGCTGTGGCCGAGTGTATCGCCGTTTATGGCGCTGATAACGATCAGCGTTTAACCGGTAAGCACGAAACGGCTTCTATAACCGATTTCAGCTTTGGTGTTTCCGATCGCGGCGCATCTATACGTATTCCATTATACGCTGTTGATCATAACTGGAGCGGATATTTGGAAGATCGTCGTCCTAACTCGGCTGCAGATCCATATAAGGTAGCTGCTGTTATTATTAAAACTGTAAAAAAAGCTAAAGTTTAAAAAATTGGCTTAACTATACTAACTAAAGCGATGGGTCTAAGGCCTGTCGCTTTTTTTATTTAAATAACCTGAATAATCGCCTGATATAATTTGCTCCAAACCCTCAACCGGTAGGTTATATAAATAAACCCAGCAATAAACGGTCCCGTTTGCTGTTTCAACCGGTAAGGATTTTCTGACGAACAGGTTGGGTTGCTCCTGATCGTCGCCAAAACCTTCGTATTCATCCAGTATTTTTAAGGCAGCCAGCTTGTTGTTCAGTTTGTAAATATTACCGCTGATTTTATAGTTTCCGTCAGTGTCTATAGTGGCGCCTGGGTATTCGCCAATATCGTACAACTTTCCGTTAAATTTACCTGTACTAAACAAGCCCGCGTTATTGTTTAAATAAACAGCAAATTCATTATCCGTATTTAATAACGAGCCGTAAACAAACAATAATTCATTTATCATCTTTAAATATAAAATTTTAAGTAATGCGGCGATAATTTTATAGCTATCTTGCTTAATATTGAATGATTTTTTACCGATACCATGAACGAGCATCAAATTACGGCCTATATACAGGAAAACAACATACAAAAAATAAAATTCGCATTTGCCGATATCGACGGCGTATTGCGCGGTAAAGTAATTCACCCCAAAAAATTCACCGATGGCTTGCAAAGCGGCTACGGTTTTTGTGATGTGGTGTTCGGATGGGACAGTAGCGACGCCTGCTATGATGATGTACAACTAACAGGCTGGCATACAGGCTATCCCGACAGGCCGTGCCGCATTGACCTTTCTACATTCCGCACCGTGCCCTGGCAGGATAACATACCTTTTTTTCTGGGTGATTTTAGTGATGCCGACGGAAATGGCCTGGCTGCTTGTCCGCGCAGTTTGTTAAAACGTGTTATCAAACAATGCGAGGGGATGGGTTTTCATGCTGAATTCGCGCAGGAATTTGAATGGTTCAACTTTAACGAAACACCTCAAAGTTTGCAGGACAAAAGTTTCACCAATCTGGAGCCGTTGACACCGGGGATGTTTGGCTATTCCATATTACGAACATCCGAAAACAGCGCTTATTGTAATGACCTGGTTGATCTTTTGATGGAGTTTAATATCCCCTTAGAGGGCTTTCATACCGAAACAGGACCAGGGGTTTATGAAGCCGCTATACTGCATTCGCACGTTTTAGAAGCTGCCGACAGGGCCGTTCTATTAAAAACTGCCGTAAAAGAAATTGCATACCGGCATGGCATCATGGCAAGTTTTATGGCCAAATGGAATGAAAATTTGCCGGGATGCGGCGGCCACGTTCATCAAAGTTTATGGAATAAGGATCAATCAAAAAACCTGTTTTATGACGGCAATGATGCCAACAAAATGAGCGAACTGCATAAGCAATATTTAGCCGGGCAACTCTATTGCCTGCCGCATATTTTGCCTATGTACGCGCCAACCATAAATAGCTATAAACGTTTGATTGAAGGTGCATGGGCGCCAACTACCCTGACCTGGGCCGTTGAGAACAGAACAACGGCGTTCAGGGTATTAAACTCATCAGAAGCTTATACCAGGCTGGAAACCCGCATACCCGGGGCCGATACCAACCCATACCTCGCTATGGCCACCGCACTGGCATCGGGCTTATATGGCATTAAAAATAAACTGAGCCTGGATATTCCTCAAACTATCGGCAATGGCTACCAGGATGCTGCCAATGGAAGAATCGCAGCCAACCTGTATGATGCTGCAATGGCTATGAAAAATTCCACAATCGCTAAAGAATTATTAGGCGGAGATTTTGTTGAACACTTTACCCAAACGCGTTTATGGGAATGTAAGCAATTCAGCAAAAGCGTAACTGATTGGGAATTGAAAAGATATTTTGAAATAATTTAAGTTTGCAATAATTTAAATTAAACATATATTAGCCTTTGACCAATTTTTAATTCCTAACCCGATGAATTTCTCCAAAAAAATTATCCCCGTTTTGCTGCTTTTTGCTGCATTGTTTTATGGTTACACCGTAAAAAAGCCTGGTGGCGATGTAGACTGGCGCATAGCAGGCGGCACAAAGCTTTCGAATCATTATTCCGCTCTTAAACAAATAAACACGCATAACGTTAAGCAGTTGCAGCAAGCCTGGGAATATCACAGCAATGATGCCGATGTGCAGGGATCATCGCAGATACAATGTAACCCAATTATTGTTAACGGGATTTTGTACGGTACTACACCGCGCCTGAGGCTCATTGCGCTTGATGCGGCTACCGGCGAACAGAAATGGATGTTCAATCCCGAACTGTACCTTGCAGGGCGAATGAGTTATGGCGTGAACAATAACCGCGGAGTTACCTATTGGGAAGCCGGGAACGACAAACGCATATTGTATTGTGCCGGATCAAACCTATACGAAGTTAACGCGCTCACAGGTGAACCTGAAAAAGATTTTGGCAATGGGGGCTGGGTCGACCTGCATGAAAACCTTGAACTAAAAAATAAAAATTGGTATGTGGGTGCTACTTCGCCGGGCATTATGTATAAGGATATTTATATTTTGGGCAGCCGCGTTAACGAGTCGGCTGAGGCCGCTCCGGGCAGTGTAAGGGCCTTTGATGTGCGTACCGGTAAACTACGCTGGATATTTCATACCATACCGCACCCCGGCGAGGCCGGGTACAATACCTGGCCGGATAAAGACGCATGGATGCATTTAGGTGCCGCTAACAGTTGGGGGGGTATGAGTTTAGACGAACGGCGCGGTATGCTGTTTATGCCGACCGGATCCATTTCGCCTGATTTTTGGGGAGGTAAAAGAAAAGGAAAAGACTTATTTGCCAATTGCGTGATCGCGCTCGATGCTGCAACCGGGAAAATGAAATGGTACTACCAGGTTGTGCACCATGATCTATGGGATAGGGACCCGCCAACCACGCCTGTACTGGTAACCGTTACCCGCCACGGCCAAAAAATTGATGCGGTCTCCCAGGCTACCAAATTTGGTTATCTTTATGTTTTGAACAGGGTTACAGGTAAACCCATATTCCCGATACACGAAACACCGGTACCTACCGAAAATGCATTACCGGGGGAAGAAGTTTGGCCTACGCAGCCCATTCCAACCTTGCCGCAGCCTTATGCAAGGCAAACTTTTAGCGAAAATGATATAAACCCATATATATCGGCTGAGTCAAAAGCCGACCTGTTGAGCAGGCTGAAAACTTACCGTTATGGCCAGTTGTTTTTTGTGCCCGGCAAGCAAACAGCTGTTGCCGTTCCGGGTTTTGAGGGAGGTGCAGAGTGGGGCGGCTCGGGGTTTGACCCGCAAACGGGGATATTATACATTAATGCAAACGAAATACCTTATATATCAACCATGGTAGAGGCACGCAGAAGGCCTGCTGGCGAAGAAAATTTTGCCTCAGCCGGCGCGAGGCTGTTTGCCCGCAACTGCATTAGCTGCCACGGACAGGACAGGAAAGGTTCCGGAGCTTATCCTTCTCTGATCGACATAGAAAAGAAGTATACCAGCGCTCAAATACTTGATCTGCTCGAAAATGGCCGCCGGATGATGCTTCCTTTCAAGCAGCTTTCCACGCAGGATAGGGAAGCTATTGTAGCTTATATTACCAGTGACCAAACTGCCGGCGCCAAAAAATACATTGTCGACAAAATGCCGGACGACCCCTACCTTGACATACCGTACCAGCAGGCAGGTTTTAAAAAATTTGAAACGCTGGAAGGGTTACCTGCCATAAGCCCGCCATGGGGCACGCTGAACGCCGTAAACCTGAGTACGGGGAAAATAGTTTGGAAAATACCGCTGGGTGAAGAAAAAAGCTTAATGGATAAGGGGTTGCCAATTACGGGCACTCAAAACTTTGGCGGCCCGGTGGTTACAGCCGGTGGGCTAGTCTTTATAGCTGCTACCAAAGATGAAAAAATACGCGCCTTTGATAAACGCACCGGGAAAGAATTGTGGGAAGCAAAATTGCCTTTCGCCGCCTATGCAACGCCGAGTACTTACCAGGTTAATGGCAAACAGTATTTGGTGGTAGCATGTGGTGGTGGTAAACTGAACTCAAAATCGGGCGACGCTTACGTGGCGTTTGCTTTGCCAAAATGATGCAATTAATAGAAAGTTATTTTTTTATGAGTGAATATCTTAAAAAGTATGATATAGGATAGGATAAAAAATACAGAAATATCCCTTCCATAATTCTTTGTATGATATCTTTGTGCCCGTTGGGTAAAGAAAAATGGACTATTCTATAATTATAAAAAAAGCCTGGGAAGGTTATGATGCTTCAAAATGTATTAAAAATATTGAAGACATCAGTGCGATGGTTTCAACCAACCGCGTATTCCGTATAACGTTTGACGATGACGATATTATTATTGCCAAGCTATCGCATTTTGGCAAGTATGAGCATTTTAAAGAGGATCATCGTATTATACACAGCTTATCAAATAACCTGCTTTATCCTTTTGAAAACTTCCTGGCAAAATCCTTGCTAAAAAATAACCGCGTATATATATACCGTTATAAACAAAGCCGGACCGATGTGTGGGTAGTATTCTATAACCCAACCCGCATATTCGACCGCTTACCCCGCCGGCTGGAAGAACATCATATTCGCAAACTGGGCCAGCAGGTTGGCAAATTTCATAAAGCCTGCGCACGTATAAAAAACGTATTGCCAAAATCGTCAAAAACCCTGCGTACCGATATTTATTCGCTGATGCACCAGCTGGAAATTAACGAAAAGCAGTTTGGCACAGCCATGCAGGTTGATTTTTTAAAATATCACTGCGAAACGTTCCTTAGTAACCGCTCAAAATACAATATGAGATCTTTCGAGATCATCCCGGTTTTTATAGACTGGAACATCGGCAATTTCTCGGTTGATGCTAACTTGAATCTCTACTCACGCTGGGATTATGATTGGTTCAGGATGAGTTACCGCATTCTTGATTTTTATTTTTTAAGCAGGGTAGTATCCGATTTGGGTGACCGTACGGTATTCAGTTATGGCATAAATACATTGATGGAAGACCGTTTTATTGTTTTTTTAGAAGAGTATCATAAAATAAACCCCTTAACTGCCAATGAAATTCGATTTTTAAAAGAAGCATATCGTTTTTTTATCCTAAATTATGTGGTTAAAGACGGGAAGTACTTTTTTAATGAGCAATACGCTCAAAAATTACAGGGTGAGGCCTTCGATATTTACCTGCCGTCGGTTGACAGGGATTTTGATGCAGAAAAAATTATTGAAGCATTGAAATTGGAGTAGGGAGTGGTCAGTGGTCAGTGGTCAGTGGTCAGTGGTCAGTGGTCAGTGGTCAGTGGTCAGTAATTCGGGATTATGTTAAATAGAAACTAAAGCATACTCTTACTTTTTGGCTGATGAATATTATACACCACGACTAAAACCCTATATTTGGCTAATAATTTACCAACTGGAGTAAAAAGAATAACACTCACAACTGACTGCTCACCACTCACTACACTGCTCACCAATGCAACCGGATAACTTTAAGACAATAATTGACAAATACGAGGTGATCTTTTTTGACGCGTTTGGTGTGATAAAAAATTACCAGGGGCTGGTGCCGGGAATTGAGAAAACCTTTGAATACCTTGCCGAAGTACAAAAAGAGTATTATATAGTTACCAACGACGCTTCGCGCAGTCCGGCGCAATTAGCAGCGTCATACCATAAAATGGGATTGCACGCCATAACGCCCGACCGTATCATTTCATCAGGCATGTTAACCAAAGAGTACCTTGAATTGAAGGTACCAGACGGAATAGTTGCCTACCTGGGTACAGAAGCCTCGGCACATTATATAGAAAGTTTAGGGTTGAATATCATACCGGTAAGCCAGGTAAACAATGATAATATGGATAAAGTTACCGCTCTTATTTTTTTAGACGACGAGGGCTTTGACTGGCAAAATGACCTGAATATCACCGTAAATTTATTGCGAAAACATACCATACCCGCTATTGTGGCTAATACCGATAATGCTTATCCTGAAAGTCTGCATGATGTATCTATTGCTATTGGAGGGTTGGCAACGATGATAGAGATCGTTGTAGGCAAAAAGTTTATACGGTTTGGCAAACCCGATTCGCAAATGTTCATGTTTGCTTACGATCTGATACGCGATTATCGCCCCATTAATAAAAAGGAAATTTTAATGGTAGGCGATACCCTGCATACCGATATATTGGGAGGCAATAAATTTGGCCTGGATACGGTACTGGTATTATCGGGTAATACGCTGGCGGCAGAGGTGGACTCACGAATAAGGGCAACCGGTATAGTGCCTACTTATATTTGCGAATCAGCCGTTGTAGAGAAGGATATGTTTTAATTACAACATTAAAATGGCTGCCAATATTATTTCCATACCCTCACGAGCGGCATTTGAACGCATTATTGACGCTAAACAAACACATTTATACCTGCTCAAGAATAAAAATGGAATGGTGGTAGCTGTTACCAACTATGGCGGCTATTTAGTAGGGGCATGGGTGCCTGATAAAGTAGGAAAATTAATTAGTGTTGCATTAGGTTTTGATAATATGGAGGGTTTATTGACCCAAACCAATTATTACGGCGCAACCATCGGCCGGTACGCAAACCGCATTGCAAATGGCAAATTCACATTAGAGGGCAAAGAATATAATCTGCATATAAATAACGCCTCAAACAGTTTACATGGCGGTAAAAAGAGCTTCAGCCATGTGGTATGGGATGGAACCCAAACTGATCAGCAAAAAGTGGAACTTACCTATCTTTCTAAAGATATGGAGGAAGGTTTCCCGGGAAATTTGGCGGTAAAAGTGACGTACCTGCTTACCGATGACAACGCGGTTGAGATAAGCTACGAAGCAACCACAGATAAAACAACCATAGTTAATTTAACCAATCACACCTATTTTAATTTAAACGGTGAAGGCAGCGGTGATATATTGGATCACCTAATTCAAATAGCTGCTGATAATTATACACCGGTTGACTGTACAATGATC
>CAISKH010000381.1 GCA_903885865.1 uncultured Mucilaginibacter sp. | reverse complement strand
TCGACATATAAAAAAATGTAACTAAAACTTGTAACTTTTATCATGAATATAATTTAGGAAACATCCAATAAATGATATGGCTATTCCGCTAACAATATATTTGGGTATAAACAATACAAGAAGCACAATGGTTAAAATAGCGCCAACGCCTGAAATATAAAACCCGTAGCGTGTTTGATCTGAGAGCTTATACCATACCGAAAGGTTCATATAAATACCCAGGCTTACATACCCGAATAACAATGGCGGTATTACACCCAAACCTACCCAATAACTGTTTCCAATAAAATACTTTAACAGGTTAATATTAGCGGTAATACCCAAAAAGGCAACGCAAACAGCTATAACAAAGTAGTCCATAATACGGGCATAGGTTTGGCCCGCATTTTTATTTTTGGCGTGGCTGAAAAAGAAAGGCTCGGCGCCTAAACGGAAAGCCTGTACAAAAATGCTCAGGAAGATCGATATTTTGGCACAAGCTGCATAAATGCCCAATTGCTCGCTGCTAATGGCTGCCGGCAGCATTTTGGGCAACAGCATTTTGTCGAGATTTTCATTAAGGATGTACGAAATATTTGCAATTAAGATAGGGAAACTGTAAACAAACATATCTTTAAACATATCCGCATTCAAATCAAACCTTAGCTTACGCAATTCAGGCAATAAAAGCAACAATGTTAAGCTGCTGGCAATAAGATTCGCGATAAATATATAGCCCAGCCATCCTATCCTAAACCAACTGCTTAACCATGCCGAGCCAGGCAGATTATGCCTTATAATAAAAGGTATACCATAAATAAATACAAGATTTAACCCTATAAATGTTATTATATTGGCTATTTTAATAAATCCATACCTGCCGGGCCGGCCATCGGCACGTATTTTTGCAAAAGGCACAACACACCAGGCATCAATAACCAGGAAAACAATAAAATATAGTGCATACAACTTGTAATCGTGAAAAGAGGTAGTTTGTTCGATGTTTATCCAACGGGTTATAGGATTGATAAACAATAATGTACCCACCAAAAAAATAAGCGTAACCACAAAAATAGCGGCAAATGCGTTGTTGTAAACCTGCTCCTTTTTATCCTCGTGTTTGTTTAAATACCTAAAAAATGTGGTTTCCATGCCAAAAGCAAGCAGTGCCTGCAGCATAGAAGCATAGGAGAACATATTGCTAAAAATGCCATAAACGCCGCGGCTATAAGTGCGTGTATAGGCAAAAGTGAGGAAAAAGCTAAGGGTGCGGCCTGCTATCGTACTTAAACCGTATACGGCTGTTTGCCCGGCAAATTTTTTAGCTGTTGACAATAGTATGCGTAATTACGTTACGGGTTATTTAAACAAACCCCTTTTTAATACCTCAAAATTACGATAGTTTTTTAATTCGCCCTCATTACTTTCAATTGCGGTTACTTCTGCATCCTGCGGGCCTTCGCAGCACCAGTCTAAAAACATTTCAAGCATGGCGGGCTCGCCCTCGGCTTCAATAAAAACATCACCGCAGGGTTCGTTCCTTACAAAGCCGCGTACCCCCAACTGGTCGGCAACCGCTTTGGTGGCTGCCCTGTAAAATACGCCCTGTACTTTGCCTTGAACGGTGATATCCAGATGTTTCATTTGTTGTTGGAATGTTGCAAAGTTAAAAGGTTGTAAAGTTAAGTGAGTTCAAACCCATATATTTTAAAGGGTGTTGCCACGGCCTCCTGATGGATAAAGTACGATAATTAATTTCTTTCTTTATAATATTAAAAATGCCATGCTGATTGAGTGGGCGTTTTTTGTTATATACTTATTTAATGTTAAATTTGTTTATAAAATATTTATATGAAAACATATCACTTCCCGGTAGTAGTTGAAATTGATGAAGATGGTATTTATATTGTTTCATGCCCGATATTTAAGGGGTGTCATGCTGCAGGGAAAACTATTGATGAGGCATTAGTTGATTTAAGAGAGGTTGTAGAAATGTGTATTGAAGAACAATCTACTGAAAACATTAATCAATTTATTGGTGTGCGCGAAATGGAAATTACATTGCCTGTATCGGCATGAGCGATAAATTGCCTGTTATTAGTGGAAAAGAATTAGTTGCCCTACTTGAAAAACTTGGATTTGTTGTTATCAGAGTAAAAGGATCCCATCATCGTATGAAACATCCTGATGGAAGAATAACTACGATACCTGTTCATAAAAACGAAGAAATAGCCAAAGGATTATTGAGGAAAATTATTAGGGAAGATATTGTACTTAGTATTGAGGAGTTTAATAAGATAGT
>CAISKH010000380.1 GCA_903885865.1 uncultured Mucilaginibacter sp. | reverse complement strand
GGCGCACCTTTAGCGGCAATGATACGCTCACCCTCGTCGTTTTCAAATATATGGGTCATCATCGGCGGCTTCCCGCCTAAAGGGTACTCATGGATCATTTTAAATCCTGGCCTTTCATTTGTCGAAGCAATGCGCGTGTAAGCGTTATGCAGTGCAACTTCCATCGGGTCAAACGGAATAGGCTCGCTTGCCCACATAGCCACCCTGATTAGGTATTTTTCGTCAGCACTTAAGTCACCGCCTGTATCAACTATCTTTTGCGACGAAAGCGTAAAAACCTTTGCCAGGCTCATTTTATTTTCGGTGATCGTTCCGGTTTTGTCTGCACAGATCACGGTAGCGCTTCCCAAGGTTTCAACAGTTTTCATTTGTTTTACCACTATACCCATCTTCATTAGCCGCCAGGCGCCTAACGCCATAAACGTGGTATAAGCCACCGGTATTTCTTCCGGTAAAACGCTCATGGCCATGGTAAGCGCTTTAAGCAGGCTGGCCAATACAATATGTGAATGGAAAAAATTTATAGCCCAAACAATAAAAAAAATGAAAGTGCCGGCAACTACCATTTTTTTAACGAAGCTGTTTATCTGTAATTCTAAAGGTGTTTTTTCAACCTTTATTGATGACAAACTTGTACCAATTTTTCCCAGTTTAGTTTCGTCACCTATCGCCGTTATGGTAGCTATGGCCAATCCGCTTGCTATAGTAGTGCCCTGGTAAATTAAATTATCATCCCCGAACTGATCCTTAAAAACCGGCAACGATTCTCCAGTAAGCAATGATTCATTTACAGAAAAATCGTTAGCCTGAACGATTATGCCATCAGCGGCAACGGATGCGCCTTCCTCAACCATCAGGCTATCTCCAACTACCAGGTCATCGGTTTTTACCGATTCCAACTTACCGTTGCGTATAACGTTACTGTAAGGCTGGGTAAAACTTTTCAGCTTCTCTAAAGCGTTTTGACTTCTTGAATCCTGGTAGATGGAAATTGCCGAAACCAGCACAATCGCAAGGGCAAGGAAAACACCGTCGCCTACATTGCCTCCAATAAAGTAGATCAGCGATGCAGCCAGCAATAAAATTACCATGGGCTCTTTTGCCAGACTTTTTATTATATTGAAAATTAGGTTTTGCTTTTTTTCGGTTTGCCTGTTGTACCCATATTTCTTTCTCGAGGCTATTACTTCTTCAGGTGTTAAGCCAATAGTATTAAAGTTGTTATGGGGCATATTACAGGTATTTGAATAAATTTAGGCAGCTACCTACCAGGGTAGCGGTAGCTGCCAATAAGCAATTATAACATTTTTGAAGGGATGACTAACAGGGGTATTTTTTGATGGGACAATGCTTCTTTAGTTGTACTTTGGTGGAGCAACCCGCTAAAAAATGATCCCTGGTAATGAACCATGGTTAAAATATCTGAACGGGTTTCTATACAATGCTGATTAAGCCGGTTGATCACATCTTTCCCTCTTATATCTTTATAAATGATATTGAGATATCGCAATTGTTTAACCTTCGATACGAATTCCTTTCCTTGTTCCTCATTTTTTGAGTCGTTTTCACTAAAGACGCTTACATGAACAATTTCAAGGTTAAAATGAAATACCCGGCC
>CAISKH010000379.1 GCA_903885865.1 uncultured Mucilaginibacter sp. | reverse complement strand
GGCGAAGAAAAACAAGCTGGCGCGTGAAGAAAAGTATCCTATTTTGAAGGACTTCACGCCACCACCTGCTGAGGTTGTGGGTAATAACGTGAGGAGATTAAAATGAAACCCTGTCCTCCCTGTACTGGCAATTGCTCACAAGGTCATTATTGCTCATCCGCCTATCCCGGTGACCGTCATGTTGGAATTGCTCTCGCGTTATTAGGAATAATCTGGGGAATTTGTATTGTATTAGGGCTGATCAATTAGGAGGGGAAATGAAATACAGTATTATCATACCCACATATAATCATTGCGAAACATATCTGAAGCCCTGTGTGGATTCCATTATAAAGTACACGGATATGACCGATGTTGAGTTGGTCATATCCGCTAATGGCTGCACTGATAATACACACGCTTATTTAGCGTATTTATCCACGGCGATTCCTAATCTAATAATCGTATGGGATGGTGAACCTTTAGGCTACGCCAAAGCTACCAATAGGGGCATTAACCGCGCTGCTGCTGATAAAATAGTGTTGCTCAACAACGATACAGTTTTGTTAGCACAGCCTAAGAATCAATGGCTGGAAATACTGAATAAGCCCTTTGAGTCAAACTCTAAGTGCGGAATATCCTGCATCATCAAAGGACATTCTGAACCCGCAGGGCGCGACTTCGCTGTTTTCTTTTGTGTCATGGTGCATCGCACGGTGTTTGAAGCCATAGGCTTGCTGAATGAAGAATATGGCGTAGGCGGCGGAGAGGATACAGAGTTTTGTATTGAAACTGAAAAAGCCGGGTTTGAAGTATGCGAAGTGTTTGATAAAACGTGGAACGGTGAACTCTATACAGGCGGTTTCCCCATCTATCATAAAGGCGAGGGTACAGTGCATGACACAACCCTCGTTAAAAATTGGCCTGATATTTTCTTGCGGAACTCTTTGAAGTTAGCCAAAAAGTATAATTTTGACTGGTATCACTGGCGGCTATCAAACTACTGGGAACGCGCGGTATTCCTGAAAGGTGATACTGTATTCCCGCGTGAAACCACACGCTATCAATGGGCAGCACAAAATGCCATAGGCAAAAAAATACTGGAAATTGGATGCTCTAATGGTTACGGCGTACAGTTTTTTCCAAAATATATTGAATATACCGGAGTAGATTATGACCCTATTATTATTGATGTAGCCAAAGAACAGGATTGGGGCTATGACACTACATTCATAAACGCAGATATAAACAATTTTCCTTTATTGCAATACGATACTATTGTTGCTTTTGAGGTTATTGAGCATCTGGACAAGGGGCTGGACTTACTTGAAAAGCTGAAACAGCATTGCCAGTGCTTGCTATTTACCGTTCCGATGAATGAGCCGGTGGGGTTTTGGGGGCCGCATCATAAGTTGCATGGCTTGAACGAATCACATTTCCCCGGATTTGAATTTAATTATATCAACGAAGCAGGCGAAATAACTGAAACCGCCGCGCCTGTTGATGATGTCAACCATCTTAATTTGCTGATAGGAAAATGGACAAAATCCTCTGCTCTGTAGCCACACGCGGGCGCTATTTCACAACGCTACCCTTGGTGCTGAACGCCATCATCAATCAGACCCGCTTGCCGGACAAACTGATTATATTCGATGACAATGATGAGCCAAAGGATATGCGTAATGAAATGCTTTATCAGTATTTCTTTCAAATGCTGGATATTAAAGGCGTCAAATGGGAATGGCTGTTCGCGGAAAAGAAAGGCCAGCACCACATACACCAAATGGCTAACAGCATGGATTTTGAATGGGTATGGCGTGTGGATGATGATGCAATACCTGAACCTAATGTACTGGAATCACTGGCTCTATTTATAGCGCCTAATGTGGGCGCTATAGGCGGCGCGATTTTAACCCCGCCGTTATTGCCTACGAATACATCAACCGGGCATATAGCTAATATAGATAGCGAAAACAATATCCAATGGAACTTCATAAGCACCGTTAAAGAAGTAGAGCATTTGCACTGTTCGTTCTTATACCGGGCGGGGGTTTATGACTTTAATTTAGGGTTATCCCGCAAAGCATTTAGGGAAGAAACATTATTCACGCATGGGCTATTTTTGAAAGGCTATAAGCTTTTTGTTGCGCCCAATGCTAATACTTGGCATTTCAGGAATCCTGAAGGTGGTATACGTTCTGAAATCAAAGAAGAAATGTTTTGGCATGATGAACAGATATTCCGAAATACCCTTAATTTAAGTGATCGGACTATAGTAGTCCTGAACAGCGGGTTGGGCGACCATATTGTTTTCAGCAAAATATTGCCTGAAATCAAAAATCCCGAGCTTTTTACCTGTTACCCGGAAGTAGTACCGGGGCGCTCCATAGCTGAAGCACAACGCCTGTTCGGAGATATAGAGCCGTGGAATATATATAAGAAGATGGACTCGTGGAAATGGAAAGATAGTTTGGAAAGCGCCTACCGGAAACTATATCTATGATAATTATTTCGCCGTATTCCAAGGCTTTGCGTAATGGGAAGCAAAACCCTAAAAACTATCCCTATTGGCGAGAACTGATAGCCCAAATCAAGGAACCGATCATACAGATAGGTATTGAAGGCGAAGAACAATTAACGCCTGATTTTCGCAAAAACTTGCCAATAGCCGATCTTAAAGCCCTGCTCAGGGAGTGCCGCACTTGGATAAGCTGTGACAGCTTCTTCCAGCATCTTGCATGGAGTGAGGGAAAACCGGGTATATCTTTGTGGTCGGTATCTGACCCGCTTATTTTTGGGCATCCGCAGAATATAAATCTACTAAAAAGCCGGAAATATCTGAGGGAAAACCAATTTTTATGGTGGGAACTTGTAGAATATAATGCTGATGCTTTTGTACCTCCTGAAGTTGTACTAAAAAATGTCTGAAATTTGGGCTATTCTTATATTTTTCATTGTGCTATATTGCATCAAAATAGCCCTTAGCTAACCAAAAGGACTGAAAATGACCCCAAACACTATCACCATCAATGCGGATTTGATGCTGTCTATTTTTCAATATCTTGAAAATAGGCCCGCCAAAGAGGTATTTCAGCTATTGACCCTTCTGGGCCAGACTTGCGGCCCCCAATTCCAAGCCATTCAGGATGCCGCGCCTCCGGTTGATGCGGCTATTATCCCGGCCCCGGATGCTGATAACCTTATGGTGAATTAAGTTGAGTCCCGATTGGCAAGTTGTATTAGATATAAGCTTATCGGCTGTTTTAGCTACTGTAGGCTGGTTTGCCCGTCAAATATGGGAAGCAGTACAGAACCTAAAAAAAGATGTGACTGCAATCGAAGTTAATTTGCCAACACATTATGTGCTAAGAATAGACCTAGAAGCGCGATTCAATAAGATTGATGGCGCGCTTGAAAAAATATACGATAAATTATATAACAAGGTGGATAAAGTATGAGTTGGCTATGGGAACTTTGGTGGGGTAAACCTTCTGTTTCAGCCCCTAAACGTAGCGAAGTCAAGAGCGGAATAGCCCCCATTCCGCGTAAACCTGTCAAATCGACTCCCAAGCCATCCAAACCTCTCAAGACTCCCAAGCCATCCAAACCTCTCAAGACTACCAAGCCTGTCAAAGCGCCTGTTAAGGCCGCCAAAGCCCCCACAAAACGCCCGAAATGATAAATTCAAGAGTCATTACCGATTTATTGCCTGTAGTGCAACCAATGGTACAAGCGTTTATTAATGCTTGTGCAGCCGCAGACATAGATCTTATCATTACTTCAAGTTATCGTGATGCTGAATCGCAAGACGCTCTCTATGCCCAAGGCCGTACTACTCCGGGTTATGTAGTTACCAATGCCAAAGGCGGGCAATCTTATCATCAGTATCGCTGTGCGGTTGATGTCTGCCCTATAGTTAATGGCAAATGCGTATGGGACACTACCCAACCCATATGGGCGAAAGTATCCACAATCGGTAAAGCACAAGGATTAGAATGGGCTGGTGATTGGGTATCGTTTAAGGAAATGGCTCATTTCCAGTATACAGGTGGATTATCTATTGCTGATCTTCAATCAGGAGGAACCATTGTATGATAGACCAATTTCGGGCTTTTTTTACTTTGTTCCAGCAAGGCAAGGAATTATCCAGCAAAGATGTATGGCGCAATCGGGCACACTTAATCAACAGCCTCACAGTTTTACTGACCGCAGGATTGGTGGTAGCAAAAGGCTTCGGATACAATTTCAATGTTGACTCTGATACGATTAACGGTACTGCTGTGGGTATTGCTTCTTTTGTCAGCCTGTTCAACAGTATCGTTCACGCGATGCCGTCCGTGGGCATCACTAGCAATACCGGAGGGGATGGATCAGGCAGCAACTAACGAAATTGAAGCAGCTATAATCGCTGAAAATGGGGGATGGCCCCCATTTGTAGCTGGATTTAAGTGCAATACTAATCTAGGAGAATAAAATGACAAGTTTTTTCGCAACTGTAGAAGCAGATATTGCCGCAGTAGAATCATGGATTACAAACTCATCTTCATTAGGCGCTGAACTGGTAACTGTAGTTAACGGTGCATGGTCAGCTTTTGAAGCGGCTGCTGAAAGCAATGCAGGGACT
>CAISKH010000378.1 GCA_903885865.1 uncultured Mucilaginibacter sp. | reverse complement strand
CCCCCTTGCTCCCCCAAACGGCTGCTGCCCCACAACCGCGCCAGTTGGTTTATCATTAATATAAAAATTACCCGCCGCGTTACGTAAATGGTGTGTGGCTTTAGCTATGGCATACCTGTCCTGCGCTATGATACTTCCTGTTAAGGCATAAATGGATGTTTTATCAACGATGTCTAATACCTCATCAAACTTTTCATCATCGTAAACATATACAGTTAGTACCGGGCCAAACAACTCTGTGCACATAGTTACGTAATAAGGATCATTAACCTTAATTACGGTAGGCTCAATAAACCATCCTTTGCTTTTATTGTAATTTCCGCCCGCTATCAACTCAACATGCTTATCTGCCTTAGCATCATCAATATATTTTGTCAGTTTATCGAAAGATACCTCACTGATAACAGCGTTAATAAAATTTTCAAAATCCTCAACGGGGCCCATTTTAAATGATGCGATGTCGCGCTGCATTTTCTCCTTAACAGCGGGCCATAATGATGCCGGAATATATGCCCTTGAAGCAGCGGAGCATTTTTGCCCCTGGTATTCAAAGGCGCCACGTATTAACGCGGTATTAACAACGTCCGCGTCGGCGCTTGCATGTACCAGCACAAAATCTTTTCCTCCCGTTTCGCCAACTATGCGTGGGTAGGTTTTGTATTTATGAATATTGTTGCCAATGGTTTGCCACATATTTTGAAACACCCCGGTTGAACCTGTAAAATGTATGCCAGCAAAATCAGGGTGATTAAATATTACCTCGCCGGCAACAGGGCCATCCACGTAGATCAAATTAATTACGCCCGGCGGCACTCCGGCTTCACGGAAAACCTGCATCAGTACATTGGCTGCGTATACCTGTGTATAAGCCGGTTTCCAAACTACAACATTTCCCATCATAGCTGCCGAAGTTGGTAAATTACCCGCTATGGCGGTGAAGTTAAACGGCGTTACAGCAAATACAAAACCTTCCAGCGGGCGTTGCTCCACACGGTTCCATACGCCTTTGGGCGATATGGGCGGCTGCTGCCGGTATATCTCAGTCATATAATATACATTGAAACGCAAAAAATCTATCAGCTCACAAGCCGAATCGATCTCGGCCTGGTAGGCATTTTTTGATTGCCCCAGCATGGTGGCCGCGTTCACTTTTGCGCGATAAGGGCCAGCAAGGAGGTCGGCGGCTTTTAAAAATATGGCCGCGCGTTGTTCCCATGCCAGGTTTTCCCAATTGGTTTTTGCGGTTAATGCGGCCGTTATGGCGGCTTCCACATGGCTTTTGTCGCCTTCAGAAAACGTTGCCAACAAATGTTGGTGATCATGTGGCGGGTTTATTTCCTGCTTTTTCCTGGTGCGCACTTCTTTACCGCCGATATACATAGGTATATCAATTTTTTGCGCGCGCGCTTCCTCTAAAGCAACTTTAAGCGCTGCCCGTTCCACACTGCGGGGGCCATAATTTAATACAGGCTCGTTCTGCGGTGTCGGAACATTAAAAAATCCTTTAAGCATAATGGTCAGTTAATGTTAACCAAAGGTACGGATATTGTACAGCTATTCAGATAGGTAAATGTGCAAATTACGGATAGGTGACAGTAGGTGGTTACGCCGTTTAATAGTTACTATTATTTAAAACGATAGTGTACGCCGGCACCGAATGATTGAAATGTTAAATTAGATTCTCCTGATATTTTAGGCGAGTAATTTATGGCTACCTCAACCGCATTATTTAAAACTATACCCGCCTGGATAGGAAAACTACCCTGCATAGCCGAATATGCGGTGCTGTTATCTGTTGCCGGTTTTAAGGTATAGGGCGAAAACGAATAAATGGTATAATAGTTGATCGCACTGTTTTGATAAATAGAGTAATTTATGGTTACACCTGCGCCAACGAAAAATTTAAGCGGGGCTGTATTGTAGATATTGATCAAAAATTGCGGTGTGAATGATATCATATACTGGCTAAAGCTATAGCTATTGCCATTTATTGTGTTGAGACCGTTCGGGCTATAAGAGAATGCAAAATTAGGTTTAAGATATGAAAAGGATAACTCCATCCTGAAAATGCCTTTTTGCACATCCGGGTCACCCATGAACTCTAAAGCAAGACCAATTCTTGGTGAAAGGCTTGTATTCTTCGCATTTACCGAACCTAATATGTTATCAGCAGTTGAAGTTACGGAGGCTATTCCTGCTCCAATAACCAATTTTAATTCGGGTGGAGTTTGATCTTCAATAACCGTATTATTAATTAAATTGAAAGCGGCCTCTAACGATCCCTGGGTAAATTCAGTACTTTGCAAGGCATTTAATTTCTTTTTGCCAGCCGTATTGTACTTGTTAAATAATTCTTTGAGTTGGTCGGTAAAAACAGGAATTATATGAGGGTTGTCTGACGCCTTTCCATATT
>CAISKH010000377.1 GCA_903885865.1 uncultured Mucilaginibacter sp. | reverse complement strand
TTAAAAAACACCTCAGTTACAAAACTTGCTTTCCCGTTTTTAACAGCAATAGCCTTAACTATGATGTTTGCCCGTACAGGAATTGGCCTGCTATAAACAGGAGAGGAGATGGTAGGCTCAGACCCATCCAAAGTATAATAGATAGTATTGGGTTCTATATCGTTGCTTTTTATCTCAATCTGTGTTGATTTTATGCGCTCGATAGTTGGGTTGGGTACGATGAGATTATCAGTAATGGCCGATGTTGGCTTCTCGAGGTCCTGCATAAACAGTTTATTGTCCAGTCGGCCTGTATATACTTCAAACTCCCCGCCATTGGCTATATCATCATAATTTAAATACAGTTTGTTGTACGATTTTTTATTCAGGTTCATGCCCTGTAAATAAATATCATTGCTGCTAACTGATGAACCTGAGTTTAGTATAGTAAACTTTTTGCCGTTTTCCAGGTTAATAACCGCCTTTTCAAACTGTGGCAAACCTACCTGGAACTGCTGCTGCCCCGGTGCAATATTGTACATCCCGAGCGAGCTCATCACATACCACGCCGACATTTGCCCGCAATCGTCATTACCGGCAAGCCCATCGGGTTTATTGCTGTATTCCTCATTTAATATCTTGTTGATGTAAAACTGGGTTTTATCGGCCTCATCAGTAAAATTGAACAGGTAGGCCATGTGGTGGCTTGGTTCGTTGCCATGCGCGTACTGGCCAATTAACCCGGAAATATCAGGCAATTGGGTACCTGTTAGCGGGGCAGTTGTGGTAAACAGCTCCTCCAATTTAGCTGCAAACTGTTCCTTGCCACCCATACGGTTTATTAAACCCGTTACATCCTGCGGCACCAAAAATGTATACTGCCAGGCGTTGCCTTCCACATAGTTTTTGTTAACCTCCACCGGGTCAAAAGGCTGATACCAGTTGCCGTTGACCCGGGCCTGCATAAAGCCATTATCTTTGTTTTGAACATTTTTCCAATATTGTGCCCGCTGAATGTATTCGGCATATTCCTGTGGTTTATTCAGCATTTTAGCCATTTGGGCAATGCACCAATCGTCATAGGCATATTCCAAAGTTTTTGAAACAGATTCCTTGTCATCGTCGGCCAAAACCAAACCATTCTTGCGGTATGAGCCCAAACCATACTGGTTACGGTTCACCGCCGATTTCATAGCTGTAAATGCTTTTTCGGCATCAAAATCCCTTATTCCCTTTGCATAGGCATCAACTATAACAGGTATAGAATGATTGCCTATCATACAAAATGTCTCGTTTGATGCCAGCGGCCATATAGGCAGCAAGCCGCCCTGGTCGTACATTGCCAGGAAGCTCTTTATAAAATCGAGGGTGCGTTTGCGGTCTATTAACGTTAACAGGGGATGTTCGGCCCTGAAGGTATCCCATAATGAAAATACGGTATAATAATTAAACCCCTCAGCAGTATGTATTTTTTGATCCAGGCCCCGGTATTGCCCGTCAACATCATTATAAACATTGGGCGAAAGCATTACATGATAAAGCGAAGTATAAAATATAGTGCGCTTTATTTTGGCATGATCAACTTTAGGTTCCTTTCCTTTTTTTGCAGGAGAACGGCTATAACCATTCATAGCCATATTTTCGGGCAATTCCTGCGCATCAGGTTCACTGCTTTCAATTTCGATCTTTGCCAATTCATTGATCCAGGCTGTTTTGGCATTTTTCTGTATTTTTTTGAAGTCGAAATCGGGCATTTCGGCATCCAGGTTTTTCAGGGCCCCTTCGGTACTTACGGATGATATGCCCACTTTTGATATAACCTCGCCCGGGTTATTGAATTGGATGAACAGCTTAACATTTTTACCATCAGCTTTTTTTATTCCCGGCCTTAACTGATCATTAACAGCGATACCATAGGTTTTAAATGGTTTTGAAAACTTGGCATAGAAATACACATACTGATCCTTTGCCCAGCTTTTCGACTCACGAAAGCCGCGTATCTCCTGGTCATTTACAACCTCAACCCATGAATTTAGAACCTGATCCCGGTGCTGCAGGTCGATAATAATATTGGCCTGTTGGGTTGACGGATAAGTATACCGATGCATACCTGCCCGCGTAGTCGAGGTAAGTTCCACACCAATATTATATTTATCTAACAGGGTTTTGTAATATCCCGGCGATGCTGTTTCATTTTTCCTTTTAAAAGGGGAACTATAATCTGTGTTTTTAAATTGAGGTTCGCCCGTAGTGGGCATAAACAAAATATCGCAATAATCAGGTATACCCGTACCGCTTAAATGAGTATGCGAAAAGCCATATACGACAGAATCGGTATAATGATAGCCCGAACTGCCATCCCACCCCTCCAAACGGGTATCAGGACTGAGCTGCACCATTCCGAACGGCAATGCAGCGCCAGGATAAGTATGGCCGTGGCCGCCAGTACCGATAAAAGGATCAACAAATTGGGTGTAATCCTTTTTTCTTTGGGCC
>CAISKH010000376.1 GCA_903885865.1 uncultured Mucilaginibacter sp. | reverse complement strand
GCCCTGCGTACTAACAACGAATTGGCCCTTTAAACTGAACTTATTATAATTAAAAGCGGCCAGTTTACTGACCGCTTTTTTTATGAAATAATGCGATGAAAAGAATTGTGGTATTAACCGGTGCCGGGATTAGCGCTGAAAGCGGTTTACGGACGTTCAGGGACACCGACGGGCTTTGGGAGGGTTACGATGTGCAGGAAGTGGCAACGCCGCAGGCATGGCAGCGTAACCCCGTTTTGGTGCAGGAGTTTTATAATATGCGCCGCAAGGCTGTTATCGCCGCCCAACCCAACGCCGCGCATTATGCTTTGGCAGCACTTGAAGAAAAATACGAAGTAACCATTATCACCCAAAATATCGACGACCTGCATGAAAGGGCAGGTTCAACTAAAGTGATGCATCTGCATGGCATTATTACCCGGTCGCAATCCAGCAAAAACCCGGCATTCACTTACCCGATTAATGGGTGGGAGCTTAAAATGGGCGAACTTTGCGAACTGGGCTCGCAGCTGCGGGCGCATGTGGTTTGGTTTGGCGAAGACGTACCGATGATAGAACCGGCTTTACGGATATGTGCCAATGCTGAAGTATTTATTTTGGTAGGCTCGTCATTGGCGGTATACCCGGCCGCAGGGCTGATCAATTATGTGCCGGATAACGTAACCAAATATGTGATCGACCCTAAAATACCCGATATTAGCCGGGTTAACAGCCTAATAAAAATTGAAGCAATGGCAACGGTTGGCGTGCCGGAATTGGTTAATAAGTTATTGAATAATAAACAGTAAATCCCAAAAGTTGCGTGCGATTAAAACAAAAAAGGGGCAAGGCCCCTTTTAAACTCCTAATCAACTATTCTCTAATTAACCAATAACTTCTTCACTATCTCAGCGGCTTCTTTCAGCAGGATAGCAGAGTACACTTTTAAACCTGAATTATCTATAAGGTCCTTTGCTTCTTTAGCGTTAGTGCCTTGTAAACGAACAATAATGGGCACAGGGATATTGCCAATTTCTTTATAAGCATCAATCACTCCTTGTGCCACACGATCACAACGTACAATGCCGCCAAAAATATTAATAAGGATAGCTTTAACGTTAGGGTCGCTTAATATAATGTTAAACCCTGCCTTAACTGTTTGTGCGTTGGCGGTTCCGCCAACATCTAAAAAGTTAGCGGGCTCGCCGCCGGCAAGTTTTATAATATCCATCGTCGCCATGGCTAAACCCGCGCCGTTAACCATGCAGCCTACGTTTCCGTCGAGTTTTACATAGTTAAGGTTTGATTTTGCCGCTTCAACTTCGGTAGGGTCTTCTTCGTTAGTATCGCGCATGGCGGCATAGTCCGGGTGGCGAAATAACGCGTTATCATCCAAATTCACTTTAGCATCAACGGCCAGTATTTTATTATCAGATGTTTTTAATACCGGGTTGATCTCGAACATGGACGAGTCGGTAGCATCATAGGCTTTATACAGCGAGGCTATAAATTTATTCATTTCTTTAAACGCCTCGCCCGACAGGCCCAGGTTAAAAGCTATCTTCCGTGTTTGAAATCCCTGCAAGCCAACTTTAGGATCAATTTCTTCTTTAAATATTAAATGGGGCGTATGTGCGGCAACTTCTTCTATATCCATACCGCCTTCAGTTGAATACATAATGATATTGCGTCCTTTTGCACGATCAAGCAGTACGCTTATATAAAATTCTTTGGTTTCAGTTTCACCCGGGTAATACACATCCTGCGCTACTAATACTTTACGTACCAGCTTGCCTTCGGGGCCGGTTTGGGGTGTAATTAGTTGCATACCGAGTATATCAGTCGCCTTTTGTTTAACCTCATCTAAATTTTTAGCAAGCTTTACACCGCCGCCCTTGCCGCGGCCACCGGCATGAATCTGGGCTTTTATAACTACCCAACTTGAATTATAATCTTCTTTTAATTTTTTAGCGGCTTCAACAGCCTGGTCAACGGTATCGGCTACTATACCTTCCTGTACCCTTACACCAAAACTTTTTAATATGGATTTACCCTGGTATTCGTGAATATTCATTTTTGTTGGAGATTTTGCGGTAAATCTACTGATTTTGTTTGAAAATCAGAGATCAGGTATTAAGAATGAAGTAAAACCACTAAAATATTACAGGGTCTTGTCTTATCATAAATTTCAACAACTAATCACCAATCTCTAATCACTAATCACTATTTTTGCCCATGCTCAAGGCAATAGGTATTCATAAATCATACGGCAAGCTTCAAATATTAAAAGGAGTTGACTTTGAAGTAAAAAAAGGCGAAATAGTAACGATAGTTGGGGCTTCCGGCGCTGGTAAAAGTACATTACTTAATATTTTAGGCACGCTGGATAAGCCTGATTCGGGCCAATTATTCATCAATAATGTGGAGATGAATAAATTAAGCAATAAAAATTTAAGTGTATTCAGGAACAAGGAAATAGGTTTCATATTTCAGTTTCATCATTTACTGGCCGAGTTTGACGCGTTGGAAAATATTTGTATCCCCGCATTTATTGCCGGCGTTTCCAAAGCTGAAGCCGAAAAAAGGGCCACAGAACTTTTAGAGTTGCTGGGTTTAGGTGAGCGGCTTCATCATAAACCAAACGCGTTGTCGGGCGGTGAACAGCAAAGGGTAGCGGTGGCACGTGCGTTAATTAATAAACCGGCGCTGATATTTGCCGACGAACCGTCGGGCAACCTTGATTCGGCAAACGCCCGCGACCTGCATGAGCTTTTTATAAAATTGCGTAAAAAATTTAAGCAAACTTTTATAATAGTTACGCACAATAGAGAATTGGCCAATATTTCGGACCGAAAGCTTTTTATGGTTGATGGTTTAATGTATGGTCAATAGTTTAATTGTTACGTAAAACAGTGAGTATTTTAATAACCTCGGCCAATTCTGCACAGGCATACCGGCTAAAAAAAGAGTTAAGTACCGCTAATGTTATTTTAGGTGACTATAATGAGCTTCCCGCTTTTATGCTCGAACCGGGTAAAATGATTGTTTTGCCTAACCCTGAATCAACGTCTTATACGCACGAGATGCTGGCTTGCTGCCTGGACAACGCAATTGAGATTGTTTACGTATTAGATAAAAAGGAAGCAAAGTTTTTATTAGAAGCTGACCGGTTATTTAGCGAATATGGCATTGACATACAGTTAAAAATTAATGAAATATAGCGATATTGACGAAAGTAAAAACGCGTTTGTATTTGAATTGGATAATGTCATCTATCCGGAGAAAGACTATTTATACCAGGTCTATTATTTGTTTGCAAGTTTTTTAGAATATACCGAATTACTAGATGCAAAACTAATAACCGATTTAATGGTAACTGCGTATGTTGCAGAAGGAAATGACGTAGTTTTCGACCGGGTAAAAGAAAAATTTAACATAGAGGAAAAGTATCGGGTTAATTTTATCCATTTATTACTCACTGCTAAACTTCCGTTAAAGTTATTAGTCTACCAAAATGTGCTGGAGCTGATGCAGGAAATTGTGGTTGACCGAAAAAAACTATTTATTGTAACCAATGGGAACCCGGCGCAGCAGCTAAATAAAATTAAACAAGTAGATTGGCATGGGTTTGAACAGTATTTAACCTGTTATTTTGCTGAAGAAATAGTACCCAAACCCGAACCTGATGTTCTTCATTTATTAATGAAAGATCATGATTTAAAAAGAAAAGATATAGTAATGATAGGAAATTCTGATGTCGATGCGCTTTGCGCGGAGGCCTGCGGGATTGACTATATTGATGTTAATGATTTTTTATAGCTTTGTTAATAGTATACAAAATAGCTCTGTAAACATGAGAAAAGCGCTTTACTTACTTGTTATACTTGCTTTTAGCTTGATGATATCCTGTAAAAAGGATAATAAAAGCTCCAATACAAATTCTCCCTCAAAAACCGGCTCAACACTCGACCTGATACGCGACTCGGTATTTCTTTATTCGAAGGAAGCTTATTACTGGTATGATGGCTTGCCCGATTATGCCACATTTAACCCCCGCTCTTTTAACGGAAGCACTGATGTTATTGCATTAACAAGTGAGGTTGATGCTATTTCTCAATACAAGATCAACCCGTCGATAGGGAAACCCTATGAATATTATACGCCATCACCTGGGGAAGCTAAATACTCATTTATTGACCAGGGCCAGGTGTCAACCCAGTTAAGCGGTACAAACGGCGATTTTGGTTTTGCCCCTTTGTATAATGATGTTAATGACCTGCGGATCAAATATGTTTACCCCGGTTCGCCTGCTGACCTTGCCGGTGTAAAGAGGGGATACAAGATCACTGTTATAAACGGCAATTCAAACTTTGCTTATGATGGCCCTACCGGACCGCATACACAATTTGTTATTAATGCTTATGCAAACAGCAGCACTATAGCAATGACCCTGCAAAAGTTTGATGGTACCACCATGAACGTAAATTTGAATACAATAAACTATACTATAAACCCGGTTTTAACTTATAAAACTTTTGATGAAGGTAACGGGCATATCGTGGGTTATGTTGTTTTTAACTCATTTACTTCTAACGCCAATGCTAAACTCGATGCCGCGTTTAACTATTTTACAACCCAGGGCGTTACCGACCTTGTAGTTGACCTGCGGTATAACGGCGGCGGATATACAGCTACTGCCGAATATTTGGATAATTTAATCGTCCCCCCGGCCGGAAATGGCACAATAATGTACAACTCCTATTTTAATGATATATTGGCTAATGGCAGAGAAGTTTTATTGGCAAACCAGGTACGCCGCGACCCTACTAATAATCAACTTTATAACTATGCACAATTTGACTATTCCGTCGCAGGCAATGCGGTAAAATTTTCAAAAAAGGGAGCACTCAATATTAGCCGGGTATTCTTTATCGTAACCGGCGCAACGGCCTCTGCAAGCGAATTAACCATTAATAATTTAAGGCCCCAGTTAAACGTTCAGTTTATAGGTACCACCACTTATGGTAAACCCGTTGGCTTTTTTGATATTGACATTAATACCTATCAATTATACGTTCCTGAATTTGAAACAAAAAATGCGAACGGGCAGGGGGGATATTATACCGGTATGTCGCCCGGAACGGCCACTTATCCTGGTGTAAACGATTACGACGATGTTACCAAAGATTTTGGCGACCCAACCGAAGGGCTGTTGGCACATGCCTTAAATTATGTTAAAACCGGAGTTTATACCATAGCGGCCCAGCAAATACAAGGGCTATCCACCAAGGTGAAAACATTTTCAATAGAGCAATCAAATGCAGCCGCTATTCAGTTAATTCAACATCAATTTAACGGGATGGTGCTTAATAAGAAGTTGAAACTGAAATGATGTGCAGATGTGCGAATGTGCAAATATGCAGATGATTTCGGTGTTATAGTTTGATTACCAATACAAGCATTTGCACATCCGCACATTCGCATATCTGCACATCAATCAGCTAATTCCCTGATATCTACGGGCACAACACGCGATATGCCCTGTTCAACCATAGTTACTCCATAAATTACATCGGTGCTGGCAATCGTCCGTTTGTTATGCGACACAATGATAAATTGTGATTCCTGGGAAAATTCACGGATAATTTTGTTGAACTTATCAATATTGGTATCGTCCAGCGGGGCGTCAACCTCATCGAAAATGCAAAAGGGGGCAGGCTTTAACAGGTAAAGCGAAAACAGGATGGCAGTTGCCGTCAACGTTTTTTCGCCGCCCGAAAGCTGGTTGATAGATAGTGGCCGCTTTCCTTTTGGCTTGGCAATAATATCAATATCCGATTCCAACGGGTTTTGCGGATCGGTCAATATCAGGTCACATGAATCTTCCTCGTTGAATAATGAACGGAAAACCTTTATAAAGTTTTCGCGCACCGAGGTAAACGCCAGCATAAACTTTTCTTTTGCTGTGTCGTCAATTTCCTGTATGGTAGCCAGTAACGATGCTTTTGCTTCGCCGAGATCCTTTTTCTGAGTTTGAATAAACTCATAGCGTTCATTCATTTCGTTATAAGCCTCAACAGCCATCGGGTTTATTGCACCAAAATCATCCAGTTGATTTTTTAATTTATCGGTTTTTTCACGCAGATCATGTTCGTTTTCAGTAGCTGTTCCATTTTCGGGCAGGTCATGTATATCCACATTAAACTCAACAGAAAGGCGCTCTTTTAAAGCGTTTAGCTCTATACGCAGGTTATTGCGTTCATCTTTTAATTCATTTTCAATAACTTCTGCCTGATCTTTTTTTCGCCTTAACGCTGTTATAGCATCTTCGGTTTCGGTTATTTTACCCCGTAAAGTATAGTATTCCTGCTCGGCTTCCTGTGTGGCTTTTTCCAGTTCTTCTTTCTGGTTATACATTTCCAGTAAGCTATCATCTGATGAATCGGACTGTTGCAAATTTTCCTGGATAGCTGTTTTTACATTTTCCTGTTCATCGCTGTTTTGTTTGATACGACTTTCCAGGCTTTCCTGTTGGGTAAACCGGTAATCGAGGTCTTTGGTTAAACCAGAAACTTTGTTTTGCTGCTGATGAAAACGAATATTTTCCTGATTGTAGGTGTTTGATTGCGCCGTCACCAACTCATTCAGTTCATTGAACGAGGTTTGCCTGTCAACCAACAGGTCACTTTGAATTTGTTTTTGCGTTTTTAATTCAGCAAGGAGCGGTTGCAGCGTAAGCATTTCATCCTTAATGCTACTTATTTTTTTGGCTATATCATCTTTGCGGTTAAGGCTGTTTTCAATAAAAGTTTCATATTGCTCCTGCCTGGTTTTAACAGTTACCAGTTCGGTGTTTAACCGATTGAGTTCGGCCTGTTGTTGATTAAGCTCAGCAGCTTTACCCGACGCTTTTAACGCCACAGCTTTCGCTTGTAATTCGTTCGACCGTGTTTTAAGCTCGAAAAGATCAACATCAAGTGCTTTTATCTCTTTGGCTAAATTTTCAAGGTTCTTGGCCCGGCCAATTCTTTTACCCTCAAACAACCCTACCGAACCACCCGCCATGGTATATTTTGTTTTATTGAATTTGCCGCTTTGGGCTATCAAAATTAAACCGCCTGTTAGGGCAGAATTATTTAATTCGGCTTCATCATTAACCAGGTAAACATTTCTAAGCAGATGATTACATAGCGGTTGATATTTTTTTTCAACCTCTATCACGTTTAAAGCGGGTATGCGAGCCGCGCCAGATTCCTCCCCGAAAGGCAGGGCTTCAACTTCGCCGGTATAATTGCTTAAAATAAAAAACTGGGCCCTTCCGCGCGATGAATTGCTCAACAGGTTAATAGCCTTTACCGCTTCATCATAAGTTTCAACCACATAGTGGTTCATCAGTGGTTCCAGGTAGTTTTCAATAGCTACCCGGTATTGTTCGCGGCAAAACAAAACATCGCTAAATAAAGGAGCATTTTTGGCCCACTCTGTATTAGTTTTTAAAAACCGGATAGATTCAGGAAAACCTTCCAGGTTGTCTACCAAACTTTTGGTGAGGTTATATTCGTTTTGCTTGGCATCGAGCTTGCGGCTTTCGGTTATAATTTTTTCTTTAATGGTATCTGCCTCACCCTCAATAGCGGTGATCTGCTCCTGTAATTTGTTTTCCAGGTCAACTTCAAAGCGGTATTCATTTTCCAGGGTTTCTGTACGATATTGCAATTCGGCAACTACCTGGTTAAAATGCGAAAGTTCCACTTCTTTATGGGCAGCGTCTTCCACATTGCGCTGGCTTTCCTGTTCAAGCGCCTGTTCCTGTATGCGCAATATGTCAATATCCTTTTCGGCTTTATAGGCCTGGTTTTGAAGATTATTGTTAAGCGTGGTCAACTCGTTCAACTCATTACGGGCAGTAGTTTGTTGTAACCGTAATTCATCAACCGCTAACTTCAACTCATTTACTTTTGCGGCTATAGTTTGCAAGCTATCTTCTTCCTGTGCCTTTTCTTCGGTAAGGCGTTTAATGTTATAAAGCACATGGTTAAGCTGGCCGCGGTCACGTTCCAGTTCTTCAGTTAACCTTGTTTCTTTATCCTGCTGAAATTTTAACTGTTCGTTTTTTATCTTTTTTTCGCTTTCATAAACGCGTATTTTGCCTACAAAATCATTGGTTGCTTTTTGCTGAAAGGAAAGGTTCTTCTCTTTGGTAATACTATCCAGTTTTTGCTGCTGTAAAGTGGCCTCGAGGGTGTCCATTTCTGTTACAATACCCGACTTTTCTTCACGCTGTTTAAGTTCAAGTTGTTCTATATTGTTTAATGAGTTGCCGAAAGCAGCTATTTTGAACGAAGCCAGTTTTATGCTAAGCGCCTTATAATCTTCTTTGATACGGTAATAGCGCTCGGTTTTTTTTGCCTGGTTCTCGAGCATTTTCAGGTTTTTCTGTATCTCGAACAACAGGTCCTCTACACGTTCAAGGTCGGCTTCGGTATCTTTTAATTTGCTGAAGGTCTGCTTTTTGCGGAGTTTATACTTTGATATGCCCGACGCTTCTTCAAACAGGTTGCGGCGCGAGCCTTCCTTGTTGGCAATGATCTCCTCGATCATCCGCAATTCAATTATGGCATACGAGTCGGAACCAATGCCTGTATCCAGGAAAAGATCGGTAATATCTTTTAACCGGCATTGCACATCGTTCAACCGGTATTCGCTATCGCCGCTTCGGTACAGTTTACGGGTTAAAGTAACCTGCGAATAATCAGTCGGCAGAATATTTTTGGTATTGTCGAACGTTAATGAAACCTCGGCCAGGTTGGCCGGCTTGCGACTTTTGGTGCCGTTGAAAATAACGTTGTCCATTTTTTCGGACCGCAGCATACGGGTGCTTTGCTCGCCTAACACCCAGCGTATAGCATCTACCACGTTTGATTTTCCACAGCCGTTAGGGCCCACAATAGCCGTAACGCCCTCATCAAAATTAATGGTGACCTTATCGCCAAAGCTTTTAAACCCTTTAATTTCCAATTGTGTAAGCTGCATTTAATTGACTCCCTAACCCCCTAAAGGGGGAATAAAAAAATAATATCGAAAATCAACATTTTTAAATTCATTTTCGATATTAATATAAAATACCCTAAATACAATAATTTGCTTATTAATTCCCCCTTTAGGGGGCCGGGGGGTATATTTCCCCTTTCAAATAAGTAACCGCGTTACCGCTCATCAAAACGCGGTCGCCTTTCAATTCGCACCATAGTTCGCCTTTCCGCGCCGATATTTGGTAAGCATGCAGTTTGTTTTTCCCTAAT
>CAISKH010000375.1 GCA_903885865.1 uncultured Mucilaginibacter sp. | reverse complement strand
TCTCCATCGGCTACTAACCCCGCACTTATAATAGAAGGATTTTGATCGGTAGAGGTAAAGTTATTTGGACCGGACCAGGAATACGAAACCCCGCCAGTAGAAGAAAGATTAAGCGTGGCCCCCTGACATACAGGCGAATTACTTGCAGCGGTGCCAGTACCGGCGCAATTTGCCATAGCAGCAGGATTAAAAATAGTTATCATCAAGAAGCAGATGAGTAATAAATATTTTTTCATAAGTTACTATTAAAAGTTAATTGATTAAAGCCAATGACGCTATATATAGACTATATATTTTACCCGAACTGATTTGCGATTACAATGAAAAACCCTGCGCGCAAAATAGATTTTGTTGCGAAGCTTAAAAAAAAGCGATGTACTTATTATCCACTAATTTTATATACCGCGACCAAAATGCTATACGTAATTTAATAAGTTGAGAAACTGTCAGTAAACTGCTAGCTTAAAGGTACTAATTTTAACCAATCAGAACAAAAAACCCGGAAGGGAATTAGGAACATCAAAATCAACACCAAAGGCTCTTTGAAATCAACAAGGTTGCTGCGCTTAAAATTACAACTGCCCTGGCACTCCTTCATTAAAGTCAACAACGTTTCGTAGTAAATACAAACTCAAGCATTATTCTTTTACGAATTTTCGAATTACCCAGGCACCGGTGAAAGGATCGGTTGCCTGAATATAAAACATACCTGCCGTTAAGATACTAACGTCTATTAGTTTGGCATTAGAGCCACTTAAAACTTCCCGCCCGGTTAAATCAAATATCCGGTAAGAAAACGCATGCACAGAGGTAGTTATACCAAGAGATTGATGCGCGGGGTTAGGAAATATTTCGAAGACTAAATTTTCATTTACTTTTTCTATACCGGTTACCTGTTTATGGTGCAATACAAAATGGTAAACACTTAATGGAGGAATAGAAAACATAAACTGGTTATTTGCAACGGAAGCACTGCCGCGGTTTGTTATGCCGGAGGAGGTGGAATCGAAGCCCCAAATATCGGCAGTATCAAAAGCGTTAGCGGCAGTAATATTAAAATTGGCCACTAATGCGGAATCGTAATTTTTATTGATAGCAATAATATGGAGCACATTTGTATCCGCACTTTCAACTGAAGCATAAACCGAGGAATTTACAATATCGGTGGTTGATGCCATTACATGCATATTACCGAAAACCGATTTACCGCCGTCGTAATTCCGAAAAATTTGATACGCCGAAGCGAGGTAACCCGTTAGAGTACCCCAATGCGAACTAAAATAAACGTTGTATTTACCAAAAATTCCAAGTACATCGGCCGTGGCTATGCCACCTGAAAAATGATTAGGTGCGCCATAATCAAATTCGGTAAAAGCTAATTTTGTGTTTGGATAATAATTGGCAATTCCGTTTTGCAGAGCACGTACATAAACACAAGGGCTATAATATTGGCCTATCCAACTATTCTCGACGTAGGTTGAATCCCATAAAGTACGCGGGCATTGCATGCGCGCTATCGCCACTCCTTTATCGGTGGAACCATTAGTTACCCTATCGAGGCCTGCATTGTCGGTTTGGCCCTCCGCCTCTGGATACCAGTGCACATCAAGCACATCAAGCGTGCGTTTACCAAAAGTATCGGAAGCAAGTTTCATATTATACAGATAGGCGTTCATAAAATTTCCAAACGCCGAATAATTACCCCAATCAGCAGCATTTTGAAATTGCAAAAACGAAGCATAACCATAATCGGCAGGGCCAAAAACCTCTGCCGTTGAATCAGATATTTTAATCGCCTTTGCAAGGTTTTGCGATTTCTGAATCGCTTCGGTGATGGTAGGTTGTAAAGGGTGAATGCGCGGATGAGTTGAGCTCCATAGTGCCCATTCGTTATCCATTTCGTAAGCCTTTATACCGGTTTGAGATGATGCGGCACCATAGTGTTGCACAAGATTGTTCAGGCACTCGTCTACATATATATATCCATCCGTGGTATCCGGTATTAAACTAAATGCGCTACCTTTTTGGTTGACAACTGCCCTCCAGCGAGGCGAAGGGGCCGTTTCGCCGGCAGAAACTGTCCCGCTTCCATCAGCAGCCACATAACCTGCCAACGGCAAGGTTACTACCGTATAACAACCCATAGCAAGCGAAGTATCGTGAAAGGCGTTATAAACCGCGTTAGGTTTTAGGTATTCATTGGTCGGAAGATTAAGGCTATATGGCAAATAGTTGTCGCTTTCGTTGATATAATCCGTACCGGCGTTGGAATAGTTATTTTCCCAGTTATAACCGGTAAGCCGGTTGCCACCTAATCGGCGGGCAGTGATATTTTGATCCCAGTCAGAACTCTGGCCATTGGAACCGTATATAAGATTGCTGATGGGATGTTGCTCGTTAGCCGTGTTGATGTTGAAACTTACATTGATTTGTGCCGCTACAACTATGCAGTATACCGTGCATGGGAGGGTTAAAAACAACTTTTTCATGGCTTGTTTTTTCGGTATTAAATTTAGTAAATAACGGCTGCATTTAATAATTAAATTTTCGAGGCTCTGCATTTAGCTCATATTAGCATAAGACAGTTGAACTCGTGAACCGCTAAAAAATATGCTCAACCTACTTTTGATGGAAAAGGACTGATTAAAAAAGTAAATTTTATTTTAAACTCTATATCATTTTTCTATATTACAATGTAAATCTGAATTAAAAAAAACTATAAACTATGTGCCAGTTGTATCAACCTGTACTTGTTAACGAACCGGAAGAAGGACACGATTTAAAGAATGTATTGACGCTACGCCAATTTATTGACCTATTGAGGGAAGAGGAAGACTATTGGGAAGGCGAGCAAAATAATACTTACCTAATTATAACGCGCCTGCGTAAAATATTTTATGATAAATGGGGATGGGACGATCACCTGATAAGAAAAGCTGCCAAAATTGAAAACCGCTACCTTGTAGAAATTGTAGAAGAACCCATGCCGGGAAGAAAGAAATTAAGGTATTATAAGAACCACGCCTATACTCCTAAATATCGAAAAATATTGTACCGAAATGATGACAGAGTGTATGGCAACACCCGCGCCGGACAATCGCCGTTTATAGTAATTGATGATCACCAGGAAGTACTTTTGCCATCAGGACATTATTGCGATATAGCCCATGTGCTTGCCGGAGTAGATGCATTTAATTACCGAGACCTGGTTGGCTTGCTACCGGATGGATTAAATTTTTTAAAACTTGGCCCCCATGTAAATTTTAACGGCGACATTGTTACCTGGTTAGGGGATATTGCAAGTTCATCGGGCGACTTTTTTTTAGCATACCTGCGCAACAAGCGAAAACCAGCAGGCTGCAAACAAGAACAGACATATATAAACATTGACGCGCCAGGTTCGGATATGCTTGGTGATATTGACTCGTTTGTTATTGCCAATTTTTTTGACATTAGATCGGAGAAAGGAAAAAGGTTTACGGAAATATTAGAGGAGTACTATTTGGGAAAAGATAATACTCCACCGATAAGAAACCGGCGTTTTGAGCTTTTTTGCAAAGCGGTGAACCTAAACGGCTGGAATGGCACCCGCTTTGAAAATGAAGATGAGTGGTTAAAATACTACCATAAGCAATTACGCGATAATATCTGCTTTCAGATATTCAGCCTGACAGATGAAAAACTGCAAAATTTATGGATACTGTTACAAATATGGTTTAACGGCTACCAGGATATTTTAAAAATAGATGAGCTACTGAATATTTGGCTAAGTGCATTGAAAGAAGAACTTAAGAAAGAACTACAATAAAGCCCATATTATGAAACTACAACGAAAAATCGTTTTTCTGTTTGCTGCCCTGGCCGGCATAGTTATTTTACCATACCTGGGCACGGTTGCGCGTTTTGGCGGAAAACTTCCGCCCAACTTTTTTTATTACCCTCCAATCCATAAACCCGACGTAGCACCTTTTAACGAAATTGTTTTTGGAATTAGCATTGCTATTTGCCTGTTTGTTGCGCTGGTTTATATTATGCCGGGATGGTTTGGATTTAAAAAAAATACCCCGCCTGTTGAAGCACCGGTTCAAAAAGTAAAGTTTCCGATATGGTTTTGGCTGGGCCTTGTATTGTGGGGTGTACCGGTGATATTGCTTTGGTCAAAAGCAACACAGCCCATTACGCTTTTACATTATTCTGATTTACCGCTGTTTTGGGGTTTCACCTTTTTATTAGACGGACTGGTTTATAAACGTTCGGGCGGGCGCTCTATTATAGCCGATAACCCAAGGGAAATGATAGGCATTGGAAGTGCATCTGTTTCGGGTTGGATGATATTTGAATTTCTCAATTTTTTTATTGGAATGAACTGGTACTACCCGCACGGCGGCGATATTGACAGTGAGAAGTTTTTGCTTTATGCGCTTATCGGGTCATCGGGATTATTGCCCATGGCTTTTGAGTGGTACGACTTGCTATTAACTTTTAAGCCACTAAAGCACAGGTTTGACACCGGAGTAAAAGTTAACCTTTCGCTTTGGGTAAAAGCTTTGCTAATTGTTGCTGCATTTGTGACTTTGTATTTTATGGGAAGAAACCCGGCAGCTTTCTTTTCATTTATATGGATTTCACCGCTGATTATTCTTTCAATCGTATTAGGATTGCTTGGTGTATGGACCCCTTTCAGACCCCTTAAACAGGGCAACTGGAGTCCGTTTTTATTGTTTGCTCTGGCATATTTATTACAAGGATTAGCCATGGAGGGCTGGAATTATTTTAGCGGCACGCATAACGCAGCAGGTGAACTTATTATGACACAAAGCCCTGCATATTGGGTATATAACATACCTTACGTGTACAAGTACCGCATTTTTGAAATGCCGCTGGTGGGATATGTTGGCTATTTACCCTTTAGTGTTTGGTGCTGGATTTGGTGGATTATGTACGCGTATTTGCAGGGCATTCCTACCAGGTTTTATGATGATACTGAAATTGTATAATGAATTTACCG
>CAISKH010000374.1 GCA_903885865.1 uncultured Mucilaginibacter sp. | reverse complement strand
CCCGTTTCCACCAACGGGAACAGAAAAAGCAGCAACGAAAAAACAGCGAATATTTTTTTCATTATTTGCACGGATAAATATATATAATACTATCTAAATAAATACTTTATGTCACGAAAACGATACCCACGGGGATAGGCGATGTTTTATAAAGCAAAAAAATAGTTGAAATTGGTTTTTAAGGAGAAGTTTTGTCAACAATACGCCTGATTATTGCATCCAGTTCTTCTGTTGTTGTTTCGAGGTGTTGCAGTATTTCCTTAGCAGATTCTATATCGCCTGTTTCCTTAAGCAAAAGCGTTAAGCCCAGGATGCTTGCAACGGGACGCCTGATCTCGTGGGCATTTATTTCAGCAATTTCGGTGAGCTGTTCATTTTGTTGTGTTATGCGTAATTCATTTTGCTTCAGCTCGTTTATGTTCAGGATGTTTTGCGTGATGTCTTTTGAAAAACAGGCCACACCAAAAATATCACCTTTATCATGGATCATGGGGCTTAATGCAATCGAACTGTACCGAATGGTATGTTTTATGGGGTTATAGTGTTCGTTGTTCACGTTGAAACGCTCTCCCTTTAATGCACGTTCATAATATTGCTGCCACTTATTCAATCGTTCCTCCCCAAATTCTTTAAATAATACACAGTCTCCTTCCCTCATCGGTTCGCCTGTTATGGATTCTACCATTTCCAAGAAAGAATAATTTGCAGTAATAAGGTTCATATTGGTATCAACCGACCAGATCATGTCTTGAATGCAATTGATCAAGGCATCCAAATTGGCTTTGGTGCGATGTATTTCTTCGGCCTGTTTATATTCATTTGTTACATCCATCACGGTTGAGATCATTAAATTTTGATCATAAAGGGGAATGTTCTTTGAATTAACAACTCGTTTTTCGCCGGATCGCGTAGTAACGGTTACATTGTTCCAGGCCATTTGTTCAGGGTCAGCAAGCCTAATGTCATCCATGACTCTGTTCATTATTTCATTTCGATAGGCCTCATCCGGGTATAATTTTTTGAAAAAACTCGATACATCCGTCAAATCACTATCCGGCCAACCATATATTTCGCTAAAGCGCTTATTAATAACAGTTGCTTTACCATCGTCTATTTTGTTCACCGCGATGCCAATTGGAAGGTTCTGCAAAATGGTTTCAATAAAAGTATTCCGCTCTTCTAAGGCCTTAAGTAAGTGGGCTTGTTTGGTTTCGGCTTTCATATTTACCAGTTTGTTTGTAAAATATCTGTTTTAACGGATTAATATAGGTAAGGTTTCCTTATAGGTGGATTAGTAACGGTTTCATTAACTTCTATCAGTTTACACGAATTTAATAAAGAATATCGAAGTTTCCTCGTTATTATTATCACCCCGCCCACCCCTCTCTGTCCAAACTCCTGAAATGTATGGCTTCTGCTAAATGCTCTAATTGAATATCTTCGCTCCCGGCCAGGTCGGCAATGGTTCGTGATACTTTCAGGATACGATCATACGCCCTGGCCGATAGCCCCAATTTCTCCATCGCTTTTTTAAGCAGGTTTTGCCCGGCCGCGCTTATCTTGCATAGGTCGCGCACCATTTGGGGGCTCATCTGCGCGTTTGCATGCAAATCGGGCTTGCTGCCGAAACGGGCAATTTGTATCTCCCTCGCCTTTATTACGCGTTCGCGGATGAGTTCGCTTTTTTCGGCAAGGCGCTCGGAGGCCAGTTCATGAAAATTAACGGGGGTTACCTCTACGTGCAGGTCGATACGGTCAAGCAGCGGGCCCGAAATTTTGCTCAAATATTTCTGCACCATCCCCGGCGGACAGATACATTCCTTTTCGGGATGATTATAATAGCCACAGGGGCATGGGTTCATACTGGCAACCAACATTAACGAACACGGATAATCAACCGAAAACTTTGCCCTTGATATGGTTACTTTGCGTTCTTCCATAGGCTGCCGCATTACCTCGAGGGCAGAGCGTTTAAACTCGGGCAGTTCATCCAGAAACAAAACGCCGTTATGTGCCAGCGATATTTCGCCGGGCTGCGGGTTGCCACCCCCACCCACCAGGGCCGCGTCGCTTATAGTATGATGCGGCGAGCGAAACGGGCGGATAGTTACCAGCGCGTCGGCAGCTGAGAGTTTGCCCGCTACCGAATGTATCTTGGTGGTTTCTAACGATTCGTGCAAACTCAATGGCGGCAGTATAGATGGCAGCCTGCGCGCCAGCATGGTTTTACCGGCACCCGGCGGACCTATCAATATCACATTATGCCCGCCCGCTGCAGCTATTTCTAAAGCGCGTTTAATGTTTTCCTGCCCTTTTACTTCGCTGAAATCACTGTCATAATTGCATACGCTGTTATAAAACTCTTCGCGTGTATTTACAATTTCGCGGGTTAGCTGCGTATCACCGTTAAAAAATCCCGCCACCTCAGTTACGCTTTCAACGCCATATACTTCCAGGTCGTTAACAATGGCGGCTTCGCGGGCATTTTGTTTGGGCAGGATAAAGCCTTTAAAACCATCTTTACGCGCCTGTATGGCAATAGATAAGGCGCCTTTTATGGGCTGTAAACCCCCATCCAGCGAAAGCTCGCCCATAATCAAATACTTATCCAACTCGTCAGTATTTATCTGCCCGGACGCTGCAAGTATAGCAGTTGCGATGGTCAGGTCGTATGCTGAACCTTCCTTTTTAATATCGGCAGGCGCCATATTAACAATGATGCGCTGACGGGGCATGTGCAGGCCATTTGTATTTAGGGCCGATTCTATCCGTTGCCATGACTCGCGTACGGCATTATCAGGCAGCCCAACGATCATATAATAGAGGGTGCCCCCGCTTATATTTACCTCAACCGTAATGGTAATGGCCTCAATGCCATAAACCGCGCTGCCGTATGTTTTAACTAACACTATGATAAAGTTATATTATAGCGAAAGGTATATAATTTTACGCGCTTAAAAAATATTAATTGCCTGTAACGATAAAACCTGCTAATAAATTTACATCGGGGTCAACTTTTATAACCAGCGGGTTGGGCCCTGCGGGGATATTTACCATTGCTGTGCGGTCGGTTATAATAATGGTATGCAGTTGACCATCAACAGAAACCTCCAGCGGGAAAGTATATAAATTACTTTGTTTTTGGCTAATCTGTATATTAACCGTATGGTTAACAGCATCATATTTCCATGTTACAACCAGGTCGGGATGGCCGGCTGTGTTTAACCATTGCTTAAAAAAAACTTCCAGGTTCATGTTGCTTGTTTGTTCCATAACCCGGCGGAAATCGGCCGTATTGGCATTGCGGCCATTGTATTTGGCGAAATAGGCGCGTATACCTTTCCAGAAAACGTCATCACCCAATTTTCTTCGCAGCATGTGCAGCACCCAGCTGCCTTTTTCGTAGCTGTTGGCGTTTAGCAGCTTCATATAATCGGTTTCTGCCGTATCAACAACGGGGCGTAAATGGGTCCTTTCCAAACGGAATATTTTTACCCTGTCGGCAGCTAATCGTTTTTTCAGCGTATCGCCGCCGTATTTATTTTCGAGGTAATAATTGGTGAGGTAGGTAGCAAACCCCTCGCTTAGCCATAGGTGGTGAAAGTTTTTTTCACTTACCGCGTCGCCAAACCACTGGTGGGCGATCTCGTGGGCCATTAATGCTTCAATGCCCTTGTCGCTAACCGAGTTTTCATAATAAAAAATAGCGCTGGCATTTTCCATGCCGCCAAATATGGTTTTTGATTGCACATTGGCCAGTTTTTTATAGGCATACGGCCCTATCCTCTTGCTATAAAACGGCAATATCTCTGCGGCTACCGCATAGCTTTTAAACCCAACGGCCGAATTCTCGGGGAAAACATAGGTATAAACCGGTATGCCGTTAACATCCCCGGGGTGGTCAATGGAAAAATCGGCTACGCCAATAACCATAACTTTGGTGGGCAATTGGGCGGTTTCGGCCCAGTGTGTTTGTTTCATTTTACCGGGCAGCTCCTTTTCGTTCAATTTTAAGCCATTGGCTATAACCTGGTAATGATCGGGCGCGGTAACAGTAAAATCAACCGGGGATTTATCCGCCGGGTCGTCAACGCAGGGCAGCCAGTTATGCGCCCGGTTGGGCCAGTTATCGCCAAAAAAAGTACGGCGGCCAAATTTATTGGTTGATATAATAAGGCCGTCGGCGGGTATGCCGTGGTAGACTACACTAAATGTTCTTTTCTGATTTTTTACTGCCTGGGCGTATATGTTTACTATATCGCTATCCTGCTTAAAGCTTACAGACCTGCCGTTCTCCAGTACAGCACTTACCAGCATTCCCTTGCTTTTATTGTTTGTTTTAACCAGGTTGAGGTGAAAGGAGGGTGTGTTTTTTAAAAACGATACAGATATATTCGCCCGGCCCTTTATGGTATCGTTTTCATCGCTCAGTTTAATGTTAAAGCCGTAGTGCTGTACATCAATTATAGCGCCGGG
>CAISKH010000373.1 GCA_903885865.1 uncultured Mucilaginibacter sp. | reverse complement strand
GCTCTTGCCACCAAGTTCTAGGGTTAGGCGTTTTACTTGGTCAGCACACCCACGCATGATGCCTTTACCGACAGTGGTGAAGCTGGAAAAAGAGCCCACAGATATTTTCCATGCTGATGTGCCCGAATTTTATTTGCCTCCGAAAGAGGATGTGTATACTAATATGGAAGCGCTCATCTACCACTTTAAAATAGTGATGGGCGAAATACCCGCGCCTGCATCCGAAGTTTATCATGCGGTTGAAGGCGCCAATGGCGAGTTGGGTTTTTACCTGGTAAGTGATGGCGGACGCTCGCCGTACCGTTTGCATTTCCGCAGGCCAAGTTTTATTAATTACCAGATGTACGCCCCTATGAGCAGGGGGATGCTGCTTTCTGACGCGATAATAAACATGAGTAGTTTAAACGTTATAGCCGGAGAATTAGATGCTTAGAGTGGAAGAAGCCGAACAAGTTCCGGTTGAATTTTCAGCCGCGCTGACCAATCAGTTTGATGATATAGTGAGCCGTTATCCCGAAGGGAAACAAAAATCGGCCTTGCTGCCTATACTACATTTAGTGCAGGCCGAATTTGGCTGGGTTAGCGCCTCCGCGATGGATAAAGTTGCAGAATACCTGAAACTGGAGCCTATTGAAGTTTACGAAGTAGCCTCGTTTTACAGCATGTATTTTTTGCGCCCGCAGGGGAAATATGTTTTAGAAATTTGCCGTACAGGGCCATGCTGCCTGGTTGGGGCCGAAAAAATAATGGACCACCTGGAACAAAAACTGGGTGTTAAAGAAGGCGAGGTTACTGCCGATGGCCTATTTAGCTGGCGCGGGGTTGAATGCCTGGCCGCCTGCGGTTACGCGCCCGTTTTGCAAATTGGCCCTGAATATACTTTTTACGAAAATTTAACCAATGCATCGGTTGATAAATTGATCGATGATTTAAAAGCAAAAGGCAAATGACCACCAAAGGGATAATGATCTTTCGGGATGTATTGTATGCAATTGTGGTAGCGTTATTGTTGCTGCGGTCTAACCCATTAGGAATAGCGCCTTTGTGGAAAATCCTTTTTATAGGGATGGCCGTTGGCGTGCGCGTTTGGCAGCACATCAATTATTACAAACAAACAGGTAAAATATATTAACTAAGATGGGACAAATATGTACCACGTAAAGACTTAAGGAAAGGCAAATAACTGACAATGGACAATGCAAATTTGATATTAGGAGATTCATTATTTGCATTTGGTTTAATTTTGGCAGTTATAACCGGCGGGATAAAGGAATACACTATCATCCTGTTACCGCTGCTTACCGTAGCTTTTGCAACGTGTGTGGTGAGACATATTAATCATTATAATGACACCGGGAGATTTTATTAATGTCGGTGATAAGACAGCAAAAATGAAAGAAATTAGCGACAGGACAAGATTAATACTATGGGATGCAGCGTTGCTGATAGGCATTGTGCTGATATTTGCGCTGCATATTCCGGATACTTACCGCATCATTATTGGCTTTAGTACTTCACTGATCCTGTCAAACGCTTTAAGAAATCACATCGCGGTTTATAAACTAAACGGTAAAATATATTAACAGTAATGGCACGCAAATTACTTTTAGAACATATAAATGTACCCGGTATTAATACTTATGAGGTATACCGCTCGAAGGGTGGCTACGCGGCTGTAGAGAAAGCTTTAAAAACACTTTCGCCTGATGAAGTGGTTGAGGAGGTTAAAAAATCGGGCTTGCGTGGCCGTGGCGGCGCTGGTTTCCCAACCGGAATGAAATGGGGCTTTTTGGCCAAACCGGAAGGTGTGGCCCGTTACCTGGTCTGCAACGCCGACGAAAGCGAACCCGGAACTTTCAAGGACCGTTACCTGATGACTTATCTTCCTCATTTATTAATTGAAGGGATGATAGTAGGGAGCTATGCTTTGGGCGCAAAAGTATCATACATCTACGTACGTGGCGAAATGATGCCGCAGATACGAATACTGGAAAAAGCCATTGCCGAGGCAAAAGCTGCAGGGTTTTTAGGAAAAAATATATTAGGCACGGGTTATGACCTGGAGCTGTATGTACAACCGGGCGGCGGCGCTTACATCTGCGGCGAAGAAACCGCGCTGTTAGAATCGTTAGAAGGCAAGCGGGGTAACCCACGTATTAAACCACCCTTCCCGGCAATTGCCGGTGTTTGGGGTTGCCCAACGGTGGTAAATAATGTTGAATCAATTGCAGCAGTAGTGCCTATCATTAATGAAGGAGCCGATGAATATGCAAAAATAGGCGTTGGCCGCAGCACAGGTACCAAGCTGATATCCGCAGGTGGTAACCTAATAAAGCCGGGCGTGTATGAAATTGACCTGGGCTTGCCGGTTGAGGAGTTTTTATATTCTGACGAGTATTGCGGCGGCATAGCCAATGGCAAACGTTTAAAGGCAGTTGTAGCAGGCGGTTCATCCGTGCCGATTCTTCCGGCAAACCTGTTTTTGAGAACAATAAATAATGAGTCGCGCCTGATGAGTTATGAATCATTAGCTGATGGTGGTTTTGTTAGCGGAACGATGTTAGGTTCAGGCGGATTTATAGCTTTTGATGAGGACCAGTGCATCGTTCGCAATACCTGGAACTTTACCCGTTTTTATCATCACGAAAGCTGCGGGCAGTGTTCGCCATGCCGCGAGGGTACAGGGTGGATGGAAAAAGTACTGCACCGTTTAGAACATGGCCACGGCAGCTTAAGCGATATGGACCTGCTGGTTGATGTAGCTAAAAAGATTGAAGGGAATACCATCTGTCCGCTGGGCGACGCGGCCGCGTGGCCGGTAGCAAGCGCCATACGCCATTTTAGGGACGAGTTTGAATGGCACGTGACGCATGCTAGTGAAGCGGTGGTAAGGAATTACGGACTTGCGCATTATGCGGATCCGTTGCCCGCGCCGGTGGCCGGTTAAGTCAAAATTAAAAAGTAAAAATTCAAAATTTGAATGATAAGCCTTATGATATTAAACACAGATGTTATCAATTTTCAAAGGAAATTGTGCTTTTTATCTCATCAATCAATATGAAAGAATATACTTTTCAATTTTTGACCAGCTTTTACGAAGTGCAACTTCGATAGGGGCGAATATAGTTGAAGCGAAGGCAGGAAGTTCGCAAAAGGATTTTAGAAACTTTTATACTATAGCTCTAAAATCAGCAAACGAAGCCAAATATTGGCTTTGTTTAATAAGAGATACAGTTCTGATCGAAGAAAAAGATCAGATAAACAAATTGATAAATGAGGCTGATGAACTGTCAAAGATCATAGTGTCAATAATAATTAATTTGAAAAAATAATTTAAGTTAAAGGAATAGCAGTAACAATTTTGACTTTTGACTTTTTAATTTTGACTTAATAATGAAAGTTACGATAGACGGAATATCCGTAGAAGTAGAGGCAGGAACCACTATACTAAACGCCGCAAGGATTATAGGTGGCGATATTGTTCCGCCTGCTATGTGCTATTATTCTAAACTGAAAGACAGCGGCGGTAAATGCCGTACCTGTTTGGTAAAGGTGAGCAAAGGATCGGAAAAAGACCCGCGCCCGATGCCAAAACTGGTAGCCTCATGCCGCACCACAGTAATGGATGGTATGGAGGTGCAAAATATTACCTCGCCCGAAGTTATTGAGGCACGCAAGGGAATTGTTGAGATGTTATTGATCAATCACCCGCTGGATTGCCCTATATGCGACCAGGCCGGCGAGTGCCATTTGCAGGACCTCGGTTTTGAACACGGTGCCGTTAAAACCCGTTATGAGTTTGACCGCCGCACATTCAACAAAATAGATATAGGCGATAAAATACAATTGCACATGACGCGCTGTATTTTATGCTACCGCTGTGTTTACGTTGCCGACCAGATCACCGATCACCGCATACACGGGATATTGAACAGGGGCGACCATTCGGAAATATCAACTTATATCCATGCCGCTATTGAAAATGATTTTTCGGGAAATGTAATTGACGTATGCCCGGTTGGCGCACTTACTGATAAAACCTTCCGCTTTAAAAACCGGGTATGGTTCACTAACGCGGTTGAGGCGCACCGCGATTGCGACCACGCAAACTGCAACGGGAAAGTAACCCTTTGGTATAAAGGAGAAGATGTTTTACGGGTTACAGCACGTAAAGACGTATATGGCGAGGTGGAAGAATTTATTTGCAACACCTGCCGCTTTGATAAAAAGAAAACAGCCGATTGGGTGATAGAAGGGCCGCGCAAGGTATCGCATAAGTCGGTTATCAGCT
>CAISKH010000372.1 GCA_903885865.1 uncultured Mucilaginibacter sp. | reverse complement strand
GCATAATACGGCCAGCGAGAAAAATATGGGCAGCAGGGCAAACTCGCCGGTTACCACCAAATAAGCGCCGATAGGGGCCAGCGAAAGGCCCAAGCCTAAAACCAAATGACAAAGCGCCGTAAACCTTTTGGTAGCGCTATAACCCAAAACCACCAGCAGCGCCACCGGCGATAAATAAAAACAAAGCGGGTTAATGAACCACGTAACGCCAACAAACAGCAGGCAGTTAACCACGGTAAATGTTAAAGCCGAAGCCGCGCTGATGCGCCCTGCGGGGATGTCGCGCACTTTGGTACGCGGGTTCTTTGCGTCGATATGCCTGTCAAGGTAGCGGTTAAAGGCCATAGCCGAATTACGGGCAAATACCATACACAAAACCATCATTAGCAGTTTTTGCCACTCAAACCTGTGCTGGGTAGTGGTTACCGCCAAAAAAAAGCCAATAAAGGCAAATGGCATAGCGAATATGGTATGGGAAAACGTTACTAAGGATAGATATTTTTTCATGTATATTAACTTATATCCAGTTTTTAAACGACGGCCTGTGCGGTTCCCCTCTTGAGAGGGGTGTAGGGGTGTGTTTCGCACGTATAACACACCCCTGCAGCCGCAGCGTCCAACGCGCCCCCTCTCAAGAGGGGAACTTATTATTGCTCTCTTATGATATTTAGGGAAGAGTGTTCTACGACATATTTTTCAATTGTCCTCAAAACGTTGATCATATCTTTTCTCACTTCCCGTTCTGTAAAACGCATTATGGTTAAATTGTATTTTTCTAATTCTTTTTCTCTAAGCAAATCTAAGTTATATTGTTCTTCATGATTATGATATAGCCCGTCTATTTCAATCACTAAATTTAATTCACAGCAATAAAAGTCTACTATGTAATTTAATAGAGGTTTTTGCCGTTGAAAATCATAACCGTAAAATTGCTTATTGTTTATTTCTTTCCAAAGTAATACTTCGCCTAAAGTACTGTCATTTCTTAGCTTTCGGGCTAATTCTTTAAGATATGGTTCGTATGGTATGAGTTTGCGTTTCATTGCATAGCGTCTAACAAACCCCTAACCCCTCTCAAGAGGGGAACCGAAATCAGGCACTACAAACTGGCCATTTATCCCTCCAATAAATCCCAATATTTCATCGCGCCCCGAATGCAATTCGGCCGAGGTAATAAAATAGGGCGGTATTTCTTCAAATGTTTCGCCTAATGCTTTTTTAAATTTAGCAATATTCTGATCTGTTTTTGCTACCGATTGCTTATCAGCCTTGGTAAATACCAGCACGAACGATAAGCCTTTTTCGCCCAGCCAGTTGCAAAACTCCAGGTCTATTTTTTGGGGTTCCAGGCGGCTGTCAATTAATACAATGACGCATTGCAGGCTTTCGCGCTTATCTAAATAAGTATGTATAAATTTATCCCAGTCGGCTTTTTTACTTTTCGACGCGCGCGCATAACCATAACCGGGCAGATCCACAATATACCAGTTATCATTGATCAAAAAATGATTAATGAGCTGCGTTTTACCCGGTGTTTGCGATGTTTTAGCCAGGCCTTTCTTAGCCACCAGCATATTAATGAGCGATGACTTACCCACGTTGGATCGGCCAATAAAAGCATACTCCGGCTTTACGGGCGGCGGTAATTTAGATATTTGGGTGTTACTGCAAATAAATTCGGCAGATTTAACGATCATGGGGTAAAGATAGTGATTAGTTAAT
>CAISKH010000371.1 GCA_903885865.1 uncultured Mucilaginibacter sp. | reverse complement strand
CTTTATTAGCCAAAGTATTAACCGATCAATACGCCAAAATTTCGGATTTCGGATTTGAGATTTCGGATTTGGTTAGTAAGAATATACAACTTTTAAAATCATCCGATACCTATACCGTAACTACGGGCCACCAGCTCAATATTTTCGCCGGGCCGCTGTATTTTATTTATAAAATTGTTACTGCTATAAAACTGTCACGGCAGCTAAAAGCGCAGTTTCCTGATAAAAACTTTGTACCCGTTTACTGGATGGCCTCCGAAGACCATGACTTTGCTGAGATAAACTATACCACAATAGGTGGTAAAAAAGTACATTGGTGGTATGAGGCATCGGGTGCTACGGGCCGCTTGAACCCTGATACCATACGGCAGGCCTTAAACCAATATAAAGGTGTTTTGGGGATAGAGGGCCACGCCCCCGAATTGGCCGAAATAGTTGAAACCGCCTATACCAAATTTGATAAACTGGCCGATGCCACTCGTTATATGGTAGATGCCCTGTTTGGTCACTATGGTTTGGTTATTATTGATGCAGACGACCCTTCGCTTAAAAAGCATTTTGCAGCGGTAATGGAGCAAGATATTATCCAGCGATGCAGTTTTAAAAATATAACTGCCACTAATGAGGAATTGCAAAAGTTAGGTGTGCATGTACAGGTAAACCCGCGCGAGATCAATTTTTTTTATTTGCAGGAGAACCTGCGCGAGCGACTGGTTTTTGAAGATAACAGTTACAAAGTGTTAAATACAGAGATCAGTTTTTCGGAAGCTGAGCTTAAACAGGAAATTGCAGATCACCCGGAAAGGTTTAGCCCTAACGTAGTAATGCGCCCGCTGTACCAGGAATATATTTTACCCAACATAGCCTATATTGGCGGCGGCGCCGAAATTGTTTACTGGCTCGAACTGAAATCGAATTTTGAGCAGTACCGGGTTGATTTCCCGATATTGATACTACGTAATTCGGGTTTGGTTATCCGCAAAGAAACAGCTGCTAAGATAAAACGAATGGAGTTGGCTGTTGCCGATCTTTTTAAAACAACCGATGCGTTAAAAAACTCCTGGATAAAAAAACATAGTGAGCATACTTTAACGCTGCAGGAAGAATGGAGTGAACTACAGCGGGTGTTTGAAAAATTAAAACTACGTGCCGCTAAAATTGACCCAACACTCGCCCCATCAACCGAAGCGGTGCAGGCCAGGTTAAAAAAAGCATTAGATAACCTGGAAAAGAAGTTGGTAAAGGCTGAAAAGGCTAATTACTATACCCGGATAGAACAGATAGACCAAATAAAAAGCGAGCTTTTCCCTAAGGATAGCTTACAGGAGCGGCAAGAGAATTTCGGGCTGGAATACGTTAAGTGGGGACAGGGCTTTATTGATGAATTGATACGTAATTTTGAGCCGCTGGATTTTAATTTCGCGGTATTAATAGAAGCGCCGTAACTCAACCCTAATACAACCGCCCGCATGAAGGTACATGATGATAAAACCTTTACGGAAATATCCTATGCCGAACAGGTAATTCACGGAACAGAATTTAATAACTGCCTGTTTAAAAAATGCGATCTGTCAAACAGCGAGTTCCGGCTATGCAAATTCATTGATTGCGTTTTTGAAGAATGTAATTTATCGCTGATAAAATGGGGCAGGTCAACCTTAAGTAATGTGGTATTTAAACATTGCAAACTGCTGGGTATAAATTTCAGCTTATGCGAAGATTTCTTGTTTAGCGTTCGGTTTGAATCGTGCATATTGGATTATTCTTCGTTTATGAACAAGAAAATGTTAAAGACTTTTTTTGTCAGATCAAGGCTAAAAGAAGTAACTTTTTCGCAGGCTAATATTTCGGGTTCCGTATTTGATGAAAGCGACCTGTCAGGTGCAGTTTTTAACGAAACCGACCTTTCGGCCGTAAATTTTACAACGGCTTTAAACTTTAGCATAGACCCCGAGTTGAATATCATAAATAAAGCTATCTTTTCTGCCGCCGGACTTCCGGGCCTTTTAGAAAAATACCATATTAAAATTGTGTAAATGGCATTTTTACATTACCTAAAAATCATTTTATTTTCATAATTGTAAAAAAAAAATTAATTTTGTTGTTCCGCTATGTTTTAATATAGCCGAGAAACCTGGATTAAGAGTGAGGAGTAAAGCAACAAACGTCATCCCATTGAGGGTACCAACTACCGGCATATTGATCATTTTAATGATCAGCAGTTTATTAGTGTATAGCAGCCCGCTCAAAAAAACACCACCTACCATACCAGCAGATAAGACAAGTGTTGAGCCTGATACCACTACAAAGGCAACCCCATCACAAAAAAGAGAAGACAATCAGGCAGTTAAAGCTGAAAATACAGATGCCACCCCTTTAGATGAATCATTGGTAATTACCTATTCCAAAAAGAAGAACGAGGGCGCTCATCCGCAAACCGGCTGGGCCAATTTAAAAAAATATATACAGGGTAAAGCTGTGTCTCCTGACGGTACAACGGGCGATGCCGAACTATCATTTACGGTGAACCCCAATGGCGTATTAAGCGATTTTAAGATCATTAAAAGCCTGGGCGATAAGGCAGATAAAACAGCTATCGAAATTATAAAAAATGGCCCGTCATGGGTAGGTCAGGCCGACGGCACCAAGCCGGTTACCCTTACAGTTACTTTTGTAAAGGCGCTTAATCCTTAAAATTTCTTATTCTTATCCGCGAAAGCGAAAACTTTTTGCATTAAAGGCGTTGGCCGTGCGCCAATATTTTGCCTGATAATTAACTCCTGTGCGGCTATTTCAATAAATAACCCATCAATGGCCTTTTGAGTGGCGTAATCGGTAATATCGGGGTCGATCTTACTTACAAACGGAACTTTGTTATACGCGTTAGCCACATCCGCATAATATTTGGTGGCCCCAACTTTATCAAGGCTATTTTGTATAATCGGGCGAAACTTACCAAAAAGGTCGGCCGTTGTGGTGCGCTTAAAATATTGTGTTGCGGCATCGGGGCCGCCTAATAAAATATTGGTTACATCCTGCAGCGTCATCTGCTTTATCGCATTAATAAATATGGGTTTAGCCTGTATAGCGGCATTCTCGGCGGCGCGGTTCATCGACAGGATCGCATCGTCACATAACTTATTCAAACCAATTTTACGCAGCGTTTTTTCTGCTTTTTGCGCCTGCGGCGGAAAGAGGATCTTAACAGCGGCATT
>CAISKH010000370.1 GCA_903885865.1 uncultured Mucilaginibacter sp. | reverse complement strand
TGGTTTTATCAATATTGCTCGCGCTGCCGCTGGTTAGAAATAAAGAGGGGAAATTAAAGCTCCTGCTATTATCGAGGTCATCGTCACCCTGGTACAAACTCCATGAAAAAAGGTCTTTTTTATCGGCCGCATAAGTGTATTTGGCATTCAGATCGTAAAAGTAGGACGTGGGTACGCTAACAGTTCCAAATCTGCCCCCGCCACGGAACCCACCACCCCTTGGCGGGCCGCCCGGGCCGCCGCCACTATCGCCTGATATTTGCGAACTATTAAATTTTTTGAATATCTTATCATACAACGGACCCTGGTACGACCGGCGTGCAGCTAATAACAGGGTAGATTTATCGCCAACAGGCAGTTCGGCAAAAGCGTTGGTGCTTAATAAACTCAGGTCGACCCCAAAATCAGCCTCTTTTTTATTACCCTCTTTACCAACCATATCCGTAACGCTCGACAGGCGGCCGCCATATTTGGCAGGGAAACCACCTTTATATAAAGTAACATCCTTTACCGCGTTGCTGTTAAACGCGCTGAAAAACCCATATAGGTGGTCAACCTGGTAAACGGTAAAACCATCAAAAAGTACCAGGTTTTGATCGGGTGTACCGCCGCGTACATAAACCCCGGATGATGACTCATTGCTGGCGCTTATACCCGGCATTAGCTGGAATGACCGCAAAATATCCTTTTCGCCAATGTTGGGCAACTCATCCAGTTTTATAGGTGAAATTTGCAATACACTTACCTGGCGCTTATCAGTACTCATCAGCGACTCTGTTCTTTTGTCGTTAATAATCACCTCATCAAGGTCCTTATTGGTAGCAAACAGGCCGATGATTATTGGAGCTTTAATATTATCGGGCGTAAGGTTAAAAGTATCTTCCTTATAGCCCATATAGGTAATACCTAATTGACAAGTATCAGCCGGAACATTGAAAATGGTGAAATAACCGTCCACATTGGCCGTAGTGCTTATATTGGTGTTAAGTACTGAAATGATCGATGCCGGCAGCGATTCGCCTGTGCCCTGGTCTACCACTCTTCCTGATATGGTAAAGTTTTTAACCTTTGGCTTTGGTTTAACTGTTTTCACGGGCTTTTCAACTTTAGTGGTTACCGGTTGGGTCGGTTCAGCTGTGGTACTCTTTTTGTCTGCCAATGGTTCCGGAGCTTTTTCACGCATCCTCTTTAAAACAGCCACATCCTGCGGGTCTTTAACAATATAGATGCTTTGATCTTCATCAACATAATAATGCAGGTCATTATCCTTGCATAATTGGATAATGACATTTTTTAAGGGATCGTTAGCAAACCGTTCCACCACATCAAACTGCTTTATAAAGTCGCGGTTAAAAATAAAGTGTACATGATATTGATGAGCCAGGCTATCTAAGGTAACATCGAGCGTTGTGGTATATAAGCCACTTACGCGCGCCTTGGTTTTAAGTGCCCGTTGCGCGCTTGCCGACAAGGCTATTGTACATAAAAAAAGAAAGATAGGGATAAGTTTTTTCATAGAATTATGCAGCTAAGTTGAAAAAGTTTAGTGTTAACAAATGTTAAATGAGACGTATACCTGATTTTTTATTATCAAAACCCGTTTTTTTGCGACGAAAGGGGCTTAATTCATAAAATTATTTATCGCAGCATTAAACCTTTTACAGGAAAAATCATCTAACCGCATCATGGCTCTAAACCTCACGAAAAATGAACTGTTTAATAGTAGATGACGAGCCGCTTGCGCTTGATCTGCTGGAAGACAATATCAGGCAAGTTCCGTTTTTAACCCTTGTGGCTGCCTGCCGCAGCGCTGCCGAAGCGATGATGGTGCTTAGCGAGCATACTATAGATTTGATTTTTTTGGATATACAGATGCCTGGTGTGAATGGCCTCGAATTTCTGCGGCTGGTTAAACCGCTTCCTCTTGTTATACTGGTTACCGCCTACGAAGAACATGCTATTGATGGCTTTAACCTGGACGTGGTAGATTATGTATTAAAACCTGTTGAGTTTTCACGGTTTTTAAAAGCCGTACAGAAAGCGCATAATATGTTCAGGATGATATCACTGGCCGGCAAATCTCCCGATGCCGAAACCGACCATGTTTTTGTTAATGCCAACTACTCGTTGGTTAAAGTAATGCTGCACGAAATAGCCTTTATTGAGGGGTTAAAAGATTACGCCCGTATTAATATGATTAATGGAAACATGGTGGTTACCCGCCTGGGCCTGAAAGTTATTGAAGATAAACTGGATGCCGGAAAATTTATGAGGGTGCATAAATCCTATATTATAGCTTTGAACAAGATCGATTCTGTGCAAAAAACGCAGCTAACCATACAGGGCCATGAGATCCCAATCGGCGATCGGTATCGCCAATCTTTGCAAAGTTATATCAGCAGCAAGAATTTGTAGAGATGAAATCCTTTGCGTCTCTACCTGTAATTCGATTTTTTGACCAGCGATTGGATGTTCATTATCCTGATCTTCCTTCCTTCTGTTTCCAGTATGCCCTCGTCTTTAAATTCTTTCAACAAACGTATAACGTTTTCCTGGGCTAT
>CAISKH010000369.1 GCA_903885865.1 uncultured Mucilaginibacter sp. | reverse complement strand
GGTATGTTTTGATTAGTTTCACTACTGAAAAAGACGGATCTATTACTCATGCTAAGATTGAAAAAAGCTTAACAAAAGCGGCCGATGAAGAAGCCCTGCGTTTAGTAAGATCATACCCCGCCAAGTGGGAGCCAAACACCATAGACGGAAAACCGGAAAGCAGAAAAATACATACTTCAATTGTGTTTGGTAAAATCGGGCCTATCACTAAGGCTCCAAAATAGGGCCGGACAGCTTATCTCATCTATATGCTACTGGTCTATTCGTACCTTAGCGCCTCAATCGGATCCAGTCTCGACGCTTTTTGCGCGGGATAATATCCAAAGAAAATACCGGTTACCGCGCAAACCACAAAGGATAACATAACCGATGATTGCGATATGATAGTTGGCCACCCTAAAGTGAGCGTAACTATTCGGGTCGACAAAAAACCCAGCATTACGCCAATAACACCGCCGGTAATACTTATCAAAATAGCCTCCATTAAAAATTGCATTAAAATATCGCGGCCCCGCGCGCCTATCGACATGCGCAGGCCAATTTCTTTAGTACGTTCTGTTACCGAAACATACATGATATTCATAATGCCTATACCCCCTATCACCAGCGAAATACCGGCTACAACGGTTAGTAGAACTGTTAGCAGCCCGCTGGTCGAACTTAATGTAGCTATCAGCTCCTGTTGGGTACGCACCTGGAAATCATTATCCTCGCTTGTCCTTAAACGGTGCGAGTCTCTTAATATCTGCGTTATCTCAGTTACAGCCGGGTCGGTAACCGCTTCGCTAGCTGCCGACGCATAAATGTTTGAATAGTAAATGGTAGCCAATATGCGCTTTTGAACGGTAGTGTAAGGGGCAATTAAAATATCGTCCTGGTCCTGCCCGAAAGCGTTAAACCCTTTTGGATTAAGGACGCCTATTATTTTGAACGGAATATGGCCAAAACGGATCACCCTGCCAACAGGATTATCGCCATTAGGGAAAAGGTTATCAATAACCGTTTGGCCTATTAAACATACTTTAGCCGATGTTAACACATCCTCTTGAGTAAATGGTATGCCATCCTTAAGCGTTAGTTTACGTATATCTAAATATTCGGGGCTTACACCCGACATGGAAGTGGGCCAGTTTAATGCGCCGTTAATAGCCTGTCCCCTGGATGTTACCGCCGGAGATATTTCGCTTATGTTTTTTGCTTTTGCCTTTAATGCTATTATATCTTTAATGGTAAGCGTCTGGAAGCTAGAGCCGGCAATTCTTACTCCGCCGGCCAAATTACTTGCCGCTTGAACAGTAATCATATTAGTGCCCATATTAGAAAGCTGGTCATGAATACTTTGCTTTGATCCCTGCCCTATGGCCACCATGGCAATAACCGATGCCACCCCGATAATAATACCAAGCATAGTTAAAAAGGCCCGCAGCTTGTTTCGCAGCAGCGCCCTGTAAGCTATCCGTAACAGGTTAAATATGTTCATGAGTGCAGGGTATAATCTTCAGCAACAGGTAAAGCCGCCAGTGTTTCTTTTGCCGAACGTGGATTTTCATTTTTTGTATCCTTTTGTATCATCCCGTCTTTTAGCTGAATAGTACGGCTACTAAAAGCAGCGATATCAGGCTCATGAGTAACAAACACAATGGTTTTACCGTCCCTGCTGTTAAGCTCCTGTATCAGGGCCATAATTTCATAGGATGTGCGGCTGTCCAGGTTCCCGGTTGCTTCATCGGCCAATATCATTACCGGCTCGTTTACCAGCGCCCTCGCTATGGCCACACGCTGCTGCTGGCCGCCCGATAATTGATTGGGCAGGTGATCGGCCCTATCGGCAAGTTTTACAGCTTCGAGTGCATGCATGGCCCGTTCATGCCGTTCGGCTACACTAATATCCTTGTTATATAAAAGCGGAAGCTCCACATTTTCTAAAGCCGATGTGCGCGCCAGTAAATTATATGATTGAAAAACAAAACCTATTTTATGATTACGCAATTGCGCCAGTTCGTCACGCGATAGTTTTTTTATATCAACACCATCTAAAAAGTATTCGCCTATGGTGGGTTTGTCCAAACATCCCAGGATATTTAAAAGGGTTGTTTTGCCCGATCCGCTGCTTCCCATTATGGTAACAAACTCACCGGGTTCCACCGTAAATGATATACCCTTGAGCGCTCTTACTATTTCGCTTCCCATCTGGAACTCTCGTTTCAGGTCCTTTATTTCTAACGCTTTTTTGGTCATCGCGCCCGGCCCCCACCTGCGGCAGCGCCACCACCGCCTCCGCCACCGCCACCACGGCGTGCCGGCATAAACGGACTACCGCCTACTGACGTGCTTCCGGTAGCATTCAGCTTACCGCCGGTAGCACCGGTTATTACTACGTCGGCAGGTGTTAATCCTGCTATAACTTCAACATTCGCGTCATCGTTCAAACCTGTTGTTATTTTAGTTTTTACAATTTTAGTGCCTTTCAGCAACCATACGAACGAGGTTTGCTTTGCAATGCCCGAACTATCCTTCCGGCTTGCCAGGGTATGGGTTTTTGGCCCTGTAGTACTGCCCCCCGGTGGCCCTCCGCCAAATGCGCCACCGCCGCCGCCAGGCTTGCGCCCGGTTTTTCGCCCTATTCTGCCTACGATCTGGTATTTTTCCATCAATGCCGAATCGGGTATGAAAGCTAATGCTCTGGCGGGTATCAGCATGGCATTATTTACTTCTTTGGTATAAATAATAACATTGGCCGTCATTCCCGGCTTCAATTTCATATCGTCATTGGGCGTATTGATCATGGTAGTATAAGTAACAACGTTGGCTGATACCGAAGGGTGCAGCCGTATTTCTGTCACCCTGCCTTTAAACTGATCGGTTATAAAGGCATCAACTGAAAAGGTAACCCGGTTGCCCGCTTTTACCGTGCCTATATCAGCCTCATCAACATTGGCCTGTACCTGCATCTTGGTTATGTCCTTCGCTATTACAAAAAGTGTAGGTGTACTGAAACTTGCAGCTACTGTTTGCCCGATATTGATATTGCGGTTAAGCACTACCCCATCAATTGGCGAATAAATATCAGCAAACGAAAGGTTTTTCTGTGCCGACCGCACCTGTGCCTGGGCAGTGTTTACACTCGCTTTGGCGGCAGTATAAGTGTTAAGGGCGTTATCGTAATCGGCTTTGCTAATGGCATCTGTTTTAAATAATAGCGCCTGCCTGTCGAAATTACCTTTTTGAAATACAAGCTGGCTTTGCGCGTTTTGCAATTGGCCGTTATACTGGTCAACGGTAGCTTGCAATAACGATTTGTCCAGTTCGGCAAGCAATTGCCCCTTTTTTACCTGCGAATTAAAATTGGCATATAGATATTTTATAATACCCGATACCTGTGTACCAACGGTAACGGTATCTTCGGGTTCAATTTTACCTGTAGCTGTTACGCTTTGCGCTATATAGCCATAGGTTGGCTTTTCGGTTTGAAGCACAATAGGCTGCTCCGGTTTACGAATAAAGAAAAACCATATCGCTGCCAAAGCAATCAGTATAGCTGCAATAATTAATATTCTTTTATAACTTGTTTTCATAATAACGCGCTGTTATAATGTGATGGGTACACCCCGGTAAAAATCATATATCTTTAAGCTTAAAATAACGTTGTATTTAGCCTGCACAAAGGCTTGCTGCGCCTGTACAAACAGGTTTTTTTGCAATAAAAAGTCAACAATGCTGGCAACGCCTACTTTTAACTGTTCGCTTGCTATACGGTAGCCTTCCTGGTTATATTTATATTGTTCGGCGGCAGCATCATACTGGCTCTGCGCGTTCTGAACGTTGATATAAGCCCGTTCTACATTTTCAGAAAGCACTATTTTAGTGTTTTGCAAATTCAATTTTGATTGTTCAACAGCTATTTTCGCCTCTTCTACCTGTGTTTTAACCAGCCGTTTGGTAAATATGGGTACAGCCAGTGTTAGGCCGACCTGCTGGTTAAAATTATTGCCCAGCTGTCCGAAACCTCCTCCAATCCCGGTATTGTATCCCGAGCCAATTGAGCCGCCTGCCAGCAATGATGGCTTGTACCCGGCGTTGGCTTTGGCAACATCGTATTGTGCAATTTGTACATCTAACAGGCCATTTTTTATTTCGGGCCTTGTTTTATTGGCTATATCCTGCACGTTGCGCAGCGGCGAAACATTTTCGCCCGATGATATGATGGTATCTGGCTTTACAATGTCAAAATTAACATCCGATGGTAAAACCAATAATTGCTTTAGGGTAAGCAGATCACCCCGCTGTACATTTTGTACATTAACCAGGGTATATTGATCTGTGGCTTGCTGTGCCTGCAGCTGTATCAGGTCCTTCCGGGCCACGGTGCCTACGGTATAACGCTGCTGCTCCAGTTTTACCTGTGCCTGCGCGGTATTAACCAGGTCGGTATC
>CAISKH010000368.1 GCA_903885865.1 uncultured Mucilaginibacter sp. | reverse complement strand
TTGCCAATAAAGAGCTTGCTTTTCAAAACGAGGAAAAGGAAAAACGGGCGGATGAATTGGTTATAGCGAACAAAGAACTTGCCTACCAAAGCGATGAAAAGGGGAAACGTGCGGATGAATTGATCATCGCCAACAAAGAACTTGCCTTCCAAAACGAAGAAAAGAGAAAGAGGTCGGATGAGTTGATCATCGCGAATAAGGAGCTCGCTTTTCAAAATAAGGAAAAGGGGAAACGGGCAGAAGAGTTGATCATCGCGAACGCGGAGCTTAAAAGGGCCGAAGCCGAAATACGCAAGTTTAATGAAGGTTTAGAGCAAAAAGTGGTTGAACGTACTGTACAGCTGGAGGCCGCCAACAAAGAATTAGAGTCATTCTCGTACTCCATATCGCACGATCTGCGGGCGCCCATAAGGGCAATTAACGGATATGCAAGAATTTTGGAGGAAGACTATGCCGGGAAATTTGATAGGGACGGAGCAAGAACACTCACTTCGATTAAACACAATTCAAAAATAATGGGCCAGTTGATAGATGACCTGCTTGCCTTTTCAAAATTAGGACGAAAGGAGGTAACAGTTTCGGATATCAATATGACTGCGCTTGTTAAATCGATAAAAGATGATGTATTATTTGAGGACAAAGAAAGAAAGATAGAATTTGATATCGGCACACTTCCGCCTGCAAAAGGAGACCAGTCGTTAATCAGGCAGGTATGGCTAAACTTGCTTTCAAACGCCATTAAGTATTCAAAGTATAAGCCCAAAACATTTATCGAAATAGGGGCTTATGAAAAAGAGAACCTCATTGTTTATTATGTAAAAGATAAAGGGGCGGGGTTCGACATGCAGTATTATGATAAACTTTTTGGAGTTTTCCAGCGATTGCATTCGCATGAAGAGTTTGAAGGTACGGGTATTGGCCTGGCTATTATACAACGGATTATTCATCGGCATAACGGAACGGTTTGGGCCGAATCAAAATTATATAAAGGGGCATCCTTCTATTTCAGTTTACCAAAAATTAATTCTTAATAACGAATATCATGGATTACAGCGACGTTGAAATTTTATTTGCTGAAGACAGTTCAGACGATGCTATATTGACTATAAGGGCCCTGAAAAAAAGCGGGTTTGCAAATAAACTTTTTCATGTTAAGGATGGGGCAGAGGCGCTTGATTTTATTTATTGCCGGGGCGATTATTCAATTCGGGATATTAAACAGCGCCCTAAATTAATATTGCTCGACCTGAAAATGCCGAAAAGATCAGGGATTGAGGTGCTGGAAAAGCTAAAGTCGGACCCGGATTTCAGCTCTATCCCGATTGTGATACTTACATCATCAAAAGAAGACCCTGATATACAGAAATGTTATGCACTTGGTGCAAACACCTATATAGCAAAACCAGTTGAGAGCGATATTTTTTTTAATGTTATAAAGGAAATAGGCTTGTATTGGATGATACTAAGCCAGTTGCCGGTTTAATGTACACATAAAAACCTCCCTTGAAATTATGCCCGGTCATATTAAAGTGCTGATTCTTGAAGACAATGAAAGCGATGCGGACCTGCTTCAGCGCGAGCTGAAAAAAAACGGATTTGATTTTACTTCCGAAGTTGTTCAAACACGCAGGTCTTTTAAGGCCGCCCTTAAAGAATTCGAACCTGACATTATCTTATCCGACTTTTCACTGCCCACATTTGATGGAATTGATGCCTTTGCCATCAAACAGCTTACGTCACCAGATGTTCCCTTTATTATTGTTTCGGGCACCATCGGCGAGGAAAGATCGATCGAGCTGATCAAGAATGGAGTTACCGATTATGCCCTGAAAGGAAATCTTTTTTCGTTAGCACCGAAAATTGTGCGCGCATTAAAGGACGTAAAAGAACAGAAAGAAAAAAGAATCACCGAAAAGGAATTAAAATCACAATATGAACGACTACTTAAAATTGCATTCATGCAAGCGCACCAGGTAAGGGTACCAATTGCCAATATATTGGGCTTGTTTAATTTATTCGAGTTTGATGATCCAACAGATCCAATTAATGGACAAGTTCTCAACATGTTAAAATTAGTTGCCGAATCGCTCGATAAGACTGTTCATGATATCATTCAAAATACCGGCGAGATCAGGAATGTAATTGATGAGGATTAGTACTCCTTACGGGTCAAGCTGGCGAAATAATTAAATCGGGTGATTCAAAAAAGTGATTCATGCCAAATTTCACAAAAACAACAAAAAAACATAAATAATTTAGTAACAATTACTTAAATTGATTTACTTAAAGCTTTTGTACTGATTCAGGGTGATTCACTCCATTTTTGTAAAATACTTTATTACAGTTAGTTACAGGCAAAAAGTGATTCAAGTGATTCAAAGTGATTCACTATTTTGTGAATCACCTCGGTAAACCTATTTCAGGATTAAGCACGACGGATGCACTATTTATCTTTCTTGTCGCCGCCCCCAAAAACCGAGAAGTGCACATAACGCTTGGGATTAGCCTTCAGGTCTAAAAACAACAGGTTCAAGTTATTGGAAGCGTCCTGCAGGTTTTTGTATAGTTTATCATCATTCATCAGCAAGCCTAACGAACCCTGGCTGGTATTGATCTTGCTGATAGTAGCCTGCAGGTCGGCTACAGCTTTGTTAGCATTATCAAGCGTTTGCTTAATGTTTGAATTGGCAATATCATTGCTGGTCTTTTCAAAATTGCTTGCGATGTTGGTTAAATGCCCCGTACTGGTTTTTAAATTGCCTGAAACAGCATCAGCATTAGCCAGTATGGAATTGATATGCGCGGATTGCATACCCACCAGGTTGTCAATTTTTTTAGTGGTACTCTCCAGCGTTTGCAGCGAATTGGCAATACTGGCGAAACTGCGGTCGACGTTTTTTTGAAAAGCGGGGTTCAGTATTTTGTTAATGGATGCCAGTGATGAATCTAATTTGGTGATCAGGTTTTCGGCCTTGGTTTGTATAGGCTGCAGGCTTTCGGCCAGGCTTCCTTGTATATCGGCCCTTAAAGTATCCTTGTTTTCAGCGTATTGTTTACTGTCGCCCAATTCAAATACAATTGCTTTACTGCCTAACAGATCGGTACTTACCAGTTTTGCCAATGTATTTACCGGCACTTTGTATTGCGATTCGATCTTAAATTCAACCGTGGTGCGGCCATCCGCATCCAATTGCATTTTCGAGATATGACCTATAGGGAAACCATTTACCAATACCGGTTTTGATACGGAGAGGCCATCCACACTTTTATATATGGCATAAAACCGGTTAGAACCCGAAAACAGGTCATTTCCCCGTAAAAAGCTATACCCTAATATCAGTATGCTGATGGCTACCGCGGTTAATGCACCTATTTTGGTTTCGTTTGATATCTTCATTTTTTAGATTTGAGATATGAGACGTGAGATGTGAGATGTGAGACATGATCTAATAGTAATAAGCTATGCTTATTGATACTTTCTCAAATCTCATATCTCCAATCTCACATCTATATAAGTATTTATTTCGCTACCTGTTCAACTTCATCTTTATAATTTTTCAACGCCCTTACTATGGAGTTTACTATTTCATCCTGCCCTTTTTCCGAATTTAAATAAGCTTCATCATCGGGGTTATTAATATAACCGGTTTCCACCAATACCGCCGGCATGGCGCTATGGCAAAGCACTAATACCCCTTGCTCCCTTATACCTTCGCTGGGCCTGCCATCAGTCTCAACAAATTCTGTGTTAATTAAATTTGCCAGGTGTATGCTTCGTTGCCTGAATTTGCTTTTATATTGATTGATCAGGATGATGGATTCCGGGTCATTAGGGTCTAAGCCCGAGTTCATTTCCGCATCGTCGCCCTCGCCTTCTTCCAACTGGTTTTGTTTTATCGCTTTTTCTTCTTCCCTGCTACGTTTAAGCCCGTAAACAAGTACTAAAACCCCTTTGCCAGAATGATTGGCGACCCTAACAGTTTTGTAAACCGGTTTATGGTGTTTATGGCCAACTACTTCGCGCACAACTCTGTCGGCTAATGAGTTACAGTGTAATGAAATGAACAAATTTCCTTTGTTTTCATTAGCTATTGCTGAACGCCTTTCCCATGAAACGTCATCTTCTGTTGAGCGTGTTAGCACTACTTTGGTATCGGTTAGCTCTTTTTCTATGGCTTTCTGCAATTTTAATGCTATGGCAAGCGTTACACCTCTTTCGGTAGAATAGGAGCCGGACGCGCCATGAGAAAAGTGGCCGGTGCCGGTGGGCGCTCCGCCGTGCCCCGCATCAACAATAATGGTTTTAAGTTTAAAGCCGTTATTGATGGTATCCCTTTTTACTGTGGAGACTAACTTAAACGAAAATAGTGAAAAGCACACCAACAATGCCGATAATCCATAAATCAATCTTTTCAATGCCTTATTTTTCATTATTTTTGAACGCTGTTAACTATATCTGCAAAAATACTATTCATAATCAATTTTGAAATCCATTAGCTTATTTTTTCTATTTGCAATAGTTTTAATGGTAAATATGATAGCTTTTGCTCATAAACGCATGGCTGTTACTTATATTATTCATAAATCGGGCGCTGATACCATAATCAAACTCGACTCAACAAATAAAAACAAGTACCCGAAACTCTCTAAAGGTAAAAAATCTACAATAACTTTCCCTGGAAAAACAGCAGGCATAGCAGATACCACAAAAAATAACTCAGAAACCGACTCAGAAATAAAGCATAGCGCCGATTCAAGTTTTAACGACCTGGAAACCGGTATGAGTTACCTGTTTGGGCACGCGCGCGTATCTAACGGCGATGTTGAATTAGATGCCGACTATATCAGAGTAGACAGGAAAAATCACCTTTTTTTTGCCAGGGGGAGTACAGACCCCAGAACCAAACGCTATGTTGGCAGGCCTATCTCTAAGCAAGGTAAAGATAACGCCGTTACATCCGATTCGCTATTGTTTAATTATGAGACAAAAAAATTTCGCACATGGAATATTTTAACGCAGCAGGAAACTAATTATATTTCGCATGGTCAGGCTAAAAAAATAAGCGAAACAGAAGTTGCTTACCAGAATATTATTATTAGCGCCTGCGATAAACCTGACCCTGATTATGGTATTGTAATTACCCGCGGTATTGGCGAAAAAAACAGGATCATTTCGGGCCCGGCATACCTGGAAATTGAAGGGATACCATTGCCGATAGGTATTCCTTTTGGTTTTTTTCCCAAACCTGATACACGCTCGTCAGGTGTGATCATCCCTACTTTTGGCGAAGACGCTACTTTGGGTTTCTACCTGCGGGATTTTGGTTATTATATTGGGCTGGGTGATTATGCCGACCTAACCAATTTGGGTACCTATTATTCCAATGGTTCCTACGAAGTAAGCAGCACGTTAGATTATTTGAACCGGTATAAGTACAGCGGTAACCTGGCATTAAGCTATGGCTCGCACAATTATGGGTTGGCAGGCGACCCCCCCGCGCGCGATTTTCATATTTCATGGACACATATCCAAAACCCCAACGCCAGCCCCGGCAGTACTTTTAGCGCGTCGGTAAGTGCAGGTACATCAAGTTTTTATCAAAACAACCCGGCTTCCATTGGATATAATCTTCAGCAGCTTACTCAAAATGCGCTACGCTCAAGTATTTCCTATGCAAGGAACTGGACTGCGCTGAACAATACACCTTTTAACCTTACGGTAAGCCTTTCACATAGCCAGGATCTGACCCAAAAAACAGTCTCGTTAGAATTGCCAAGTATTAACTTTAGTATTGGAAGCTTTAATCCTTTTTTTTATGACGGAATTGGTATACAAAAATGGTATCAAAAAATAACAATGAGTTATTCGCTCACAGCAACAAACAGGGTTACCAATGTTCCCGAGTCCGAGTTGTTTCAAAGCCAAACGCTTACAAAACGACTGCAAAACGGATTTCAGCATCAAATACCGCTATCTTTAAGTTTTAATGTGCTCAAATATTTCCAGGTTAGCGCGAATGTTAATTATACCGAACGCTGGTACCTTCAATCAATAAGACAACACTATGCAAGGGCAGATTCATTGGTTACTGATACAGTTCCGGGATTTCAACGCGTAGGAAATTACACTATGGGCGCCAGCCTCTCGACCAAAATATATGGTACAATAAATTTTAAAAATGGAACAATAATGGCCATACGCCATGTAATGACGCCAAACATTGGGTTTAGTTTTAGCCCCGATTACTCGGGACTAGACAAGAGTTATAACCGATCCATAGTAAGCAATGCCACTATACCCTACCCGGTTGTTTTTTCACGCTATTCTATTTTTAACGGATCGGTATATGGTGGCCCAAGCGGGGGCAAGCAGGCTGGCATAAGCTTAAGCCTTGACAATAATGTTGAAGCTAAGGTACGGCCCAAAAGCACCGATACATCTCATGACGGCAAAAAGATACAGCTTTTACAAAGTTTATCGTTCGGTACATTTTATAATTTTGCTGCTGATTCGTTCAGGCTGTCGCCAGTTACATTTTCAGGCCATACCGCATTCCTGGATAATCGGCTGAATGTTAGTTTTGGCGGGACCCTTAACCCCTATGTTACGCGCGTACTTGATTCTATTTCAAACGGCCAGTTGGTACAATATTCAAGAACGGTAAACCGGTATACTTTCCAGGATGGTAAGCTGCCAACACTTGCCAATTTTTCATTTTCGGCGAGCGCCAGTTTAAACCCTGCGGCATTTCATCCGGTATCTAATTTGCCGGGCACTACCCTGCAAACTGCTACACCACAACAAGCCCGTGCCCTGGCCTTACAAAATAACGACCCCAGTGCTTATGTTGATTTTAACATACCCTGGAACCTTTCGATTAATTATAGTTATACTTACAATAATAACTATACCAGTACCCAAACATCCAATACAGTAATGTTAAGCGGCGATTTGAATCTCACTAAGAAATGGAAAATACAATATAATACCAACTACGATTTAAAAGTTGGACGGTTAAGTACCGCTACCTCATTTGTAATTTATCGTGATTTGCATTGCTGGAACTTATCGGTACAATGGGTGCCATTTGGGTATTATAAATCATATAATGTTACCTTGCAGGTAAAATCTGCCGTTTTACAGGCATTAAAGCTGACTAAAAGAAGCGATTATACGAGTAGTGCAAACTTTGGACAATAAAATGCTGGCAGAAATAATTACCATAGGCGACGAAATACTAATAGGCCAGATTGTTGATACCAATTCGGCATGGATGGCCCAACAACTTAACAATGCCGGTATCCGTGTAAAACAAATTTCATCCGTTTCTGATGACAGGCAGCATATTTTAACTGCATTGGCCGAAGCCGCAGAAAGGGCCGGTATTATTTTTATAACCGGCGGCCTGGGCCCAACAAAGGATGATATTACCAAAAAAACGCTGGCCGAATATTTTGGCGTTGGTATGGTTGAAAGTAAAGCGGCATTAAACAACGTACTCAGGATATTTGAAAAATATAAGCGGCCATTATTAGAAGTTAATCGACTACAGGCAGAAGTGCCCGAAAACTGCGAGGTTATTGTTAATAAAAATGGTACCGCGCCTGGTATGTGGTTTAACCATAACGGAAAAATATATGTATCAATGCCGGGTGTGCCGTTCGAGATGATGTATATGATGGAGGAACAGGTAATTCCGAAAATTAAAACCCTGTTCAAGCTCCCGGTAATTATTCATAAAACTATTTTAACCGTTGGCGAGGGCGAGTCGTTTTTGGCTGAAAGAATTGCCGATATTGAGGATTCACTCCCCACGCACATTAAACTGGCCTATTTGCCAAAGCTGGGCCAGGTACGTTTGCGTTTGAGCGGATATGGTGAAAATGAATCACTATTGCGTAAGGAGGTAAACGACTATTTATCAAAGCTTGTTGAACGCGTAAGTGATTTTGTAATTGCTGAAGAGGATATACCCCTTGAAAAAGCCATTCTGAACTATATGACAGAAAAAGGGCTCACACTTTCTGTGGCTGAGAGCTGTACCGGTGGATACATATCACACCTGCTTACCCAACACGCCGGATCCTCAAAAGTGTTTTTTGGGGGTGCCATATCCTATTCGTACGAATTAAAGGAAAGCATGCTGGGCGTAAAAAACGAAACATTATGGCAATACGGCGCGGTAAGCGAACAAACCGTTAGCGAAATGGTTGAAGGCGCACTGTTAAATTTTAAATCAGATTATGCTATCGCGGTTACGGGCATTGCCGGCCCTGATGGAGGCCTGCCGGATAAACCTGTCGGAACCGTATGGATCGCTGTGGCATCTGCAAAAAAAATGGTCGCTAAGAAATTCACATTTGGTACTAAGCGGCAGCAAAACATTGAAAGAAGTGCAACAATGGCATTTTTTATGTTGAATAATTTACTTAAAGATGATGAGAAGTAAAGCGCGAATTTTTCTAATTTTGACCAAAGAACTATATTTATTGTAATGGCTAAATACCAGTTGTTATTGCCAAAAATGGGGGAGAGTGTTGCGGAAGCAACCATAATTAAATGGATCAAAAACCCGGGTGATCATATTGAAGCAGATGACGTGGTAATGGAGATTGCTACGGATAAAGTTGATTCCGAAGTTCCGTCGCCTGTATCAGGTAGGTTAGTTGAACAATGTTGTAAAGAAGATGGGGTTGTACAGGTAGGGGCCGTTATCGCTATAATCGAAACAGATGAAGAAGAACAGGTCCCACCGGCACAACAACAATCCATTGTAGAGCCGCAGCAAAGCCATGAGCCACCGGTTGCTGCATTCCAACAACCTGTAAACATTCCCGGAACAGAGCTGCTTGAACCTAAAGGCCCCATTTCTGATACCAGTCAGTATATGGGGAGTTTTAAAAGCGGATCAAGGTTTTACTCGCCGTTGGTTAAACATATCGCCTTACAGGAAAAAATAAGCATTGATGAGCTTGACCGCATTCCCGGTAGTGGCGCCGAAGGGCGTTTAACCAAGGATGACCTGTTAAATTATATAAATAAAAAGCCTGCGGCACAAAAAGAAACGCCCGGGGAAACTACCGGCCCCGAACCGAAAAAAATGGTTCAGGAACCTGTTATGCCCGCTACGCCGGTATCATCAGGAGCTGATGAAATAATTGAAATGGACAGGATGCGCCGCCTGATAGCCGACCACATGGTTATGAGCAAGCAAACCGCACCGCATGTTACCTCCTTTATTGAGGCTGATGTAACAGGTTTGGTGCTGTGGCGCGAAAAAATAAAGAACAGTTTTGAAAAACGTGAAGGCGAGAAAATTACTTTTACCCCCATTTTTATTGAAGCCGTGGTAAAGGCAATAAAGGATTACCCCATGGTAAACATTTCTGTTAACGGAACACAGATCATTAAAAAGGCGGCTATAAATATCAGCATGGCAACCGCCCTGCCTAACGGCAATTTAATTGTGCCCGTTATAAAAAAAGCCGAAGAGTTAAACCTGCTTGGCCTAACCAAAGCAGTTAACAGCCTGGCCAACAAAGCGCGTACGGGCAAATTGCAGCCCGACGATGTTATGGATGGCACTTTTACTATAACCAATATAGGTACTTTTGGCAACGTAATGGGTACGCCTATCATTAATCAACCACAGGTTGCTATATTGGCCGTTGGGGCTATAAAAAAGAAGCCAGCGGTTATTGAAACCGCCGAAGGCGATGTTATTGCCATTCGGCATATGATGTTCCTGTCATTAGCATACGATCATCGCGTGGTTGACGGCGCGTTGGGTGGTTCATTTTTACGCCGCATAGCCGATTACCTGGAAAACTGGGATACCGAAAGGAACGTTTAACTCCTCAAAAAACTTCTTCGAACTCAAACAATGAACCCCATTTTCAGTTAAACTGGTAGGAGCGGCATAATGCTGTTTTAATCATTTAAACGCCTTTGCCATGGAAAACTATGAAACTTTAGTGGATGCCACTAACGATTTGATGAAAAGGGGATATACAGCTAATTTAAGCCTGGAGGGCGATACCATTGCCGATAAAGCCCGTAACATACACTTAACTGCAGACGATTTTTCGATCGACGAATTTTACCGGTTTGAAGGGGCAAGTAATCCGGATGATACCTCTATAGTATACGCTGTGAGCTCGCCAAAATACGATTTGAAAGGTATAATAGTAAACGCTTATGGCATGTATGCAAATGATAGCTCATCGGCCATCGAGGCTAAACTGCATCATTACCAGGTGAGCCATAACCTGCATAGCAGCGACAGGCCAACAGCGGAATAAAACCAAACACTAGTGTCATTTCGAACGATAGAGAGAAATCTATACACAAGTAAGTAACTTGCCCGTCAATGTATAGATTTCTCTCTTTGTTCGTAATTGACAATTCATTATTTAACCAAATTATTCAACAGCTTCTTTCCCCTGCTTTGTATGGCTGCGGTGCCATTGCACATTAAATAGTGTATTTGATCGGCCAATTCTTCCTGTATCCAGTTATACCGGTGCCGCATATTAAATAATGCGTCAGCAGCAAATACTTTTACCGCAATTTTTACATTGGGGTCTATCATCCAGTCAAAAAGCTTTTCAATTATTGGTTCAAGGTTTAGCGTTTCTATTTTATCCTTTATGCTTTGCGGCGCTTTAGGGCTTGTTATATGCATAATGATCTTGGCATAGTGTCTTTTACAGCTTGCGTATTATACATCAGGAAATTTTAGGAGCAGGTATTCCAGGTGGGGTAGATATATTTCGGGATCTTTTAAAAAGATATTCTCCAGTATCCACGCCGCGCGAAACGCAATACCCTCATCAGCATGAAAAGTAATAGCCACCAGGTCAGGTAATGCAAACTGCTGTTCCTTTAAAATCTTGCTTAACTCCAATACTTTTCGCTTGCCTATCGAGGCGCTGATTTGATCAATGAGCTCTTTTTTATTCATAACCCCTTAACATTATGCAGTTAACCACGATATAAATATAACCAAAACGTGACTTATACAAATTAGCTAAAAATCATACATTTGTCCACTGCTTTTTAAAACAAATACTTATACATGGTTAAATTCAACCGGTTTACTTTAGCGAACGGCCTCCGCGTTATTGTACACGAAGACAGTACCACACCAATGGCCGTCCTTAATATATTATATGACGTTGGTTCGCGCGATGAAGATCCCGGCCAAACCGGTTTTGCACACCTGTTTGAACACCTCATGTTTGGCGGCTCTGTAAATATCCCCAGCTATGATGAACCATTACAGCGGGTGGGTGGCGAAAATAATGCTTTCACCAGTAACGATATTACTAACTACTATATCACCCTGCCGGCGGCCAATTTAGAAACTGCCTTTTGGTTAGAAAGCGACCGTATGCTTAGCCTGGCATTCAATAAGAAAAGTTTAGAGACACAGCGCAATGTGGTTATTGAAGAATTTAAACAGCGTTACCTGAACCAGCCTTACGGCGATGTTTGGCTGCGTTTAAGGCCAATGGTTTACAAGAAGCACCCGTATCTTTGGGACACTATCGGAAAAAACATTGAGCATATAGCGGAAGCTAAAATGGACGATGTTAAAGCATTTTTTAAAAAACATTATAATCCGCAAAATGCAATAATGGTAGTTGGGGGCGATGTTAAAACCGAACAGGTTAAACAATTGGCCGAAAAATGGTTCGCGCCCATACCGGCCGGAGAAAAATATCATAGAAACTTACCGCAGGAGCCCGATCAGCACGACGAGCGCCGGGAAACGGTTACCGCTAAGGTTCCGCTAAACGATGTGTATATCGCTTTGCAAATGCCTGCCCGTATGGATAAAGATTTTTATGCGGTCGAGTTAATGTCTGACATACTTTCGCGCGGAAAATCATCGCGCTTATACCGCAGCCTGGTTAAAGAAAAACAATTGTTTAGCGAGGTGCATGCCCACCTGAGCGGCAGTATAGACAAGGGGATGTTTTTATTAGAAGGCAAACCTTTAGCAAACGTAACTATTGAAGAAGCTGAAGCCGGAATTTGGGATGAACTGGAAAAATTGAAAGCCGAAGAGGTTTCGCCCGAAGAGCTGACCAAGGTGCAAAACAAAACAGAATCAACCATGATATTTTCTGAAATGTCATTACTTGATAAAGCGATGAACCTGGCTTACTTCGAGTTGTTGGGCGATGCCGGGCAGCTTAATCATGAAACTGATAACTATTTGGCGGTTACTTCGGCACAAATCAAGGAACAAGCCAATAAGTTATTTAGAAAAGACAATTCATCTACCCTTATATACCTGGCGGAATAAAAATGATCAACAGAAAAATTGCGCCTGATTTTAAGGCCATCGACAATATTAATTTAATTAGACCTGAACACAACAGACTATCCAATGGCTGCAATGTTTTTTGCTTTAACTCAGTCGACCAGGAATTGGTGCGTATAGAGTGGATGTTCAGCAATCTGCGCTTTAATCCTGCAAAGCCATTGCTTAATATGGCTGTAAATACCATGCTTAATGATGGTACAAATAGCTTGTCGGCTTCAGAGATCGCGGATAAGATAGACTTTTATGGTGCATTTTTATCAGTTGAATATGGGGTTGACCACTCGTCGGTTACTTTGTACTCATTAAATAAACACTTACATCATACCTTACCCGTTATAAGGGATATTTTAACCGATTCAATTTTTCCTGAAAAAGAGTTGGAAACTTTTATTCGTAACCAGCAGCAAAAATTGCAGGTAAACCTTCAAAAAAACGATATGGTTGCACGCAGAACTTTTAACAAGGCGATGTTTGGCAATACCCTATACGGTTTAACTCCGGTGGCTGATGATTATCAGGCTATTCGCCGGGAAGATATGCTGGCACACTTTAAGGAAATGTATCAGCCATCAAACTGTACGCTGATAATTGCCGGGAAAATTGAAAAGGCAACGCTCGGCCTGTTAACAGGCACATTTAGTGACTGGACAAATTCAGCTGACTCTGCCGATAGCACCCAACCTGCAATTGAACATGCTGCCGAACATTTTTATTTCATAGAAAAACCGGAGGCACTGCAATCGGCCATACGCATGGGGCTGCCCTTTATAAACCGGAGCCATCCGGATTTTCCGGCGGTACAGGTATTAAATACGGT
>CAISKH010000367.1 GCA_903885865.1 uncultured Mucilaginibacter sp. | reverse complement strand
GCATTTTTTTCATCAAGGGTTACTGTTTGCGCATATACTTTTACCACAGTATTGAGGCAAATAGCGATAAAAAATGCAACAATAACCTTCATAACTGAAAAATTTACCCCGAACGCCTGCAGTATACTTACGGGTTTACAATTATTTGCCTTCCCTTAATGTCAAAGTGTACTTTCCCGGTCTTATCCAATATTGTTAATACATCCGACAACTGTGAATTTAAGGGTATTTCGGCAAAAAAATGATCGTTTGTTTTTTTATTATAAACAACATCAACATTATAGGCCCTTGATATTTGCCGCATAACTGTTTCTATATCATCGTCTTCAAAATGAAATAAACCGTTTTTCCACGCCACAGCATCGTTCACATCCGCGGCGGTTGTAACTTTGTACTCGCCGTCCTTTTCCAACTCAGCTTGTTCACCGGGCTTAAGCATACAGCTTGAATTAGCGCTGGTACATTTTACCGAACCCTCTAAAAGCGTTGTTTTAACTGCCGATTCATCATTGTAGGCCATAACGTTAAAATGTGTACCGTAAACCCGTACTTCCGAATGGTTAACCTTTACTATAAAAGGCATGTTTTTATTTTTGGCAACTTCAAAATAGGCCTCGCCGGTAATTTCAACCACCCGCTTATTGCCGATGAAGAAAGTTGGGTAACGGATGGATGAGGCAGCGTTCAACCACACTTCGGTTCCATCAGGAAGTTCAACCTGGTAATGGCCGCCGCGCGGTGTAGTAAGTGTATTGAACGCTGTTGCATTTATATTATTAACCGGATTGTAAGCAACTTTACCTGTTGTTTTAAGCACATTGGCGCCGCCCTGGCTAATAATAGTACCATTCTTTACTTTATCAAGCATTAGTTTTGAACCATCAGCCAAAGCCAGGACAGCCTTTTCTGTAGCCGGGCCGACATCATTTTTAAAGGTATGCGACTTGTGGTTTCGAGCTATAATATCAGCCTTGTTTTTACCGACAAAGAACCACGCTCCGTATGACAGTATACCAATAATAGCGGCGGCCACTGCTATCCGTTTAAACCAAAGCCGCACAATCTTTGGCTCTTCCTGTTCCGGAAAGCCGATATTTTGATGAACCTGCTCTAATATTTTACGGGAAAGAAATGAATTGATAGGTTGGTGGTTATTAACGTTATTATCGAACTCTATTTTCAGCATATCTTTTAACTCCTGCTGGCCCGTGTTTTCAATATAATTTAAAAACCAGGCCTTTTCCTCGGGCAATAGTTCCTCTTTATCAAGTAATACCTTAAGTTGCTCTCTCGTGCTGTTCATTTTATTGTAATTCTTACCCTATAATTTATACTAAATACTCCTTTAAGAAAAAACGGGGGGGTATAGTATAAAATATTTTTTTAAAAAGAACTGTTCAATTGTTATAGCATCATTTTAACAATAATAAACAGGTAAATACCTGCGATTTTATTGTTAGGGTGCTGGTCTACATATTCTTTTATGCTTTTAACCGCTAGCGATAAATATTCTTTTACCGTATGCTTGGATATATTCAATTCAACCGCTGTTTCTTCGTACGATTTTCCCTGCAGCTTGCATAGATCAAAAACCTTCCTTTTTTGAGGCGAAAGATTTAAACAAGCTTCATTTATCAGTTTTAGTTTAATTTCCTTTAAAAAAACATCTTCTTCATGCGCATATTCGTGTTCATTTTCAATTTGTTGGTAGGCAAAGGCTTTCTTTAAGCTTTTTTTCAGATGGGTTATTGATTTGTTATAACTTACTACAAACAACCAGTTGGCAACCGGTTTAGCGGCATCTAATGTTACCCGGTTTAACCATAACGAGGTAAATACTTCCTGTAAAATATTTTCCGATTCTTCGCCGTCTTTTAGCAGTTTGAAAATATTCCGGTAAATGGCGGCATGATATTTAAAATAGAGTTGATTAAATGCCCGTACATCATCACGCTGCAATTGAATGATCAGCTCCTGATCGCTATAATGCTCCACTCCCATAATAATATTTCAGCGGGTAAAATGTATATGTATAAAATATTGGTTGATGTATTGGCAATCGTAAACCTATCCAATAAAAATAACAATTACAAAAAAATTCCCGTCAGGAATTAATAACCACGTCCAAATTATTTTTTTTCATCTCTCCCCCCCGTTTGTTCTTATCGGGGTATTTAGTGTATATTTCAGTATAAACCGTACCGTCGTGAACATTTTAATTAGGCAATCATGAAAAAAACACTTTATGTTATATTGCTCTTTGCAGCCCTCGGCACAAAAGCACAGCAAAACCCTGTTGGCAGTAAACTACAGGAAATAACCGTTTCATTAGATAGTTTCAGCAACAGGGTACCGGTTGAAAAAGTGCATATCCATTTTGATAAGCCTTATTATAGCCTGGGCGATACCATCTGGATGAAGGCTTATGTGGTGAACGAAACCAACGGGCTCTCTACATTAAGTAAAATACTATATGTTGACCTGCTCGACGATAAGGATTCGGTAAAGGTCAGCCTCCGCCTGCCGGTTGCAAAGGGGCTGGGCTGGGGCGCAATTACATTAACCGACAGTCTGCTGACCGAAGGAACCTATCATATCCGCGCCTACACTAACCTGATGCGCAACTTCGCGCAGGCGTATTTTTTTGATAAAGCCATACGCATCGGTAACGCGCTGCCACCCGGCGGCCTGGTATCATTTAAAAGAACAAATATGGCTGCCGCTAAAAACTCAAATACAATTGCTGATTCGACGGGCATCAGCGTACAGTTTTTTCCCGAAGGCGGCGAACTGGTAAATAACCTGGTTTCGCGGGTTGCTTTTAAAGCGGTTGGCCCCGGCGGGCTGGGCAGGTACGTATCCGGCTATGTGGTTGATCAGAATGATAAACAAATAACAACATTTCAATCCGAACACGCGGGCATGGGGGCCTTTTTACTACAACCCGACGCTAATAACGCCTATACAGCCCTGGTTAAATTTGCCGATGGCAGCGAAAAACGGTTTAAACTACCGGCAGCGCAGGATAAAGGTTACGTGCTATCCATAAATCAAAATGAAGAAAATATTTTCGTAAGCGTACAGGCAAGCCGCGGTTTATTAAATAGCGGCGAAGTATCGCTGGTTGCGCAGGTGAACAATTTTGTACAATATACCGGCAAAAAAGACCTTACGGGCGATTTTACTACTGTTATCCCTAAGAGCCGTTTCCCCGAGGGCATAGTGCAGTTTACCTTGTTTTCGCGGCAATACCAACCGGTGGCCGAGCGGCTGGTATTTGTGCGTAATACCGGCCAGCATTTAACTATTAAAGTAAACCCCGATAAACCGGCTTATAATAAACGCGATAAAGTGCACCTTAACCTGGAAGTTACCGGGCAGGATGGAAAACCCGT
>CAISKH010000366.1 GCA_903885865.1 uncultured Mucilaginibacter sp. | reverse complement strand
TTGCCAAGCGCCTTTCAGAAAGTTTATTTACCGCCCCGCATTTTTATGTAACCATGTCGATCGATATGGACCAGGCCATCGCGGCACGCAATAAAATAAACGAGGTTGCCCCGGTTAAAATATCATTTAATGATTTTGTGCTCAAGGCTTGCGCCGTAGCATTAAAACAACACCCAGCCATTAATTCATCATGGCTGGGCGATAAGATACGTTATAACGAGCATATCCATATTGGCGTTGCAGTAGCGGTGGATGAAGGGTTACTGGTGCCGGTTATTCGTTTTGCCGATGGTAAATCATTGAGCCATATATCTGTAGAGGTAAAAGACCTCGCGCAACGCGCCAAAGCTAAAAAACTACAACCTGCCGATTGGGAGGGTTCAACCTTCACCATATCAAACCTGGGTATGTTTGGCGTTGATGAGTTTACCGCCATTATTAACCCGCCGGATGCCTGTATATTGGCCATTAGCGGCATACAAGCGGTGCCGGTAGTAAAAAATGGCGCGGTGGTACCGGGCAATATCATGAAGGTAACACTAAGCTGCGACCACCGCGTAGTTGATGGCGCTACAGGCGCGGCATTCCTGCAAACCCTGAAATCGTTATTGGAAGAGCCGGTGAGGCTGCTGATTTAAGGTTAAGTAAATTAAACATAAACAGCATTGTCACACGCTTATATTCAATATTTATACTTCCGCATTCACCCTATTTAAAAGTGCTTTCATATACCCAATGCTGTAGGCGATACCCACATTTGGCCCGCCATCCATTTTAGGGATATGGTCGGGAATAATAACGCCTTTAAAATTATTGCGTTTTAGCGCCTGCATAATAGTATACATATCGGTATAGCCATCATCAACAAACGATTCAATAAAATGAGGCAGCGGCGCATAAATATTGCGGAAATGTATTTTATATATCCTTTCCCTGCTCCCGAAATAATCTATCATTCCTACGGCATCTTTCCCCAATTTATCGCCGCCTTCCATCCATGAACCTACGCAGAGGCATAGCCCAACAGCCGGACTGTTATTAGCCAGGTCGAGCGCACGTTTATAGCCTTCAAAACTGGTGAACAAACGCGGTACGCCTGCCATTTCGGGTATAGGCGGATCGTCAGGATGGATGCCTATATGTACGTTATTTTCTTCAGCTGTGCGTACAACCGCCTGTATAAAATATTTAAAGTTGGCCCAAACCTCATCGCGGGTATATCGCCTGCCGTGGCTTAGTGGCTCATGATAAACATTGTCTCCCCATTTGCCATAATGCGGGGCGTTAACGTTAAAATCCCTTGCATCGGCCCCACCACGGGCCTTACCCCGCACCTCCGAGTGCCATATACCATTACCCATGTGCGCGTAAGTGGTATAACCAATGCCGGCTTTGCCTAAACTACGCAAGTGGGCTTTGTATTCCTCTATTTTTTCATCGCGGCCGGGCAGATTAAGCACCAGTTTGTCCTGGTTATGCACATCATTATTGCCAAAACCATATACGTTTATGCCATTGTCCGCAAAAAGCTTTTTGCGGCTGCCATAATATTCGCCGCTTGATTTTTTTGCGTCCGTCCATAATACCGCCTGGTTAATGCCCATCTGGTTGTAAAAAGCAAATGTTTCGGGCGTAGGTTCAGGTGTAATTTGCCCGGCAATTTTAATTTGCGACATTTTTCCCTTCACATTTCCCCACTTTTCTGTATCCTCCGCAATAAGCGAAGAAGCCTCGGCTATTCCACCGCCGCCTACCGACAGGGCAGCTGCAAGCGCGGCGCCCTTTTTTATAAAGTCTCTGCGATTATCACTCATTATTCAGTTGATTAGTGATTGGTTAATTAATGATTAGTTAATTCAATAAATTATATTGTAAGGGTATATAAACCTACCAGGTCCTTTTTTCTAAAATTTTTTCCATGGTAGCTTTGCTCATTTTTACTTTATCGGCGTGTTCATCCACCCACTTATAAAAGGCTTGTTTTACTTCGGGCGACCATTCACTGTCTATCTGCCCGGTTTTAAAGCGGCCCGTCTTAACCATTTCGAACCCGAAATCATCTTTAAGCGAAACAAACTCGGCTACGGAAATCACCTGCTCGGCCAACTGGGCCGGTATAAACAATACACCCTCGCGCTTGGCTAATACCAAATCGCCGGGCAAAACAATGGCGGCCCCTATGCGTATGGGCGTATTTAACCCCATCAACACCTCACTTTCTAAAAACGAAGGGTGAAAATCGCGCACAAAAGCGTTAAAACCTTTTATTTCCGACAGCCCTTCAACATCGCGCGCCGAAGCATCAAACACCACCCCATTGCCTGATTTACTAAAAATGGAATTACCAAGCGTACTGCCCATCAGGGTTCCTGCGCCAATTTTTCCGAAGCCATCGGCTACATACACATCGCCTTTTACCAGTATATCAATGGGCCATGAATTGGTGTTGCCCGCGCGGCCCTGCTTTGCACCGCGGTCTTTAATGCTTTTTTCAACATCAGGGCGGCTTGGCATATACATGGCAGTAACGGCCCGGCCGGTAAATACAATATCATTCACCGTCTTCCAGCCGCTTTCAAATTGATTTACATAGCCCAGGTTTTTCAACGCTGTCCAGGCGTCATCAAGCCCAATGTCTTTTGCGCGGGCCAGCAGGTCGTCTGATACTTTGGGCCGGCCATCCGCGAAACGTTCTCCTTTCCATTCGGAGGTTAAAAAAATAAGTTCCTCTTTAGGGATGGTTTGTGCTAATACCGTTTTCCCAAAGCCCATTAATAAGGCAATAACTAACGGAATTATTTTTTTATTTATAGCCATTTGCTTTAAGATATTTATCTAAATCAGGTTTAGACATGGGTAATTTACCAGTGTAGTGGTCAAGCCAGTCAAGGAAAACCTTTTTGATCTCTGGGGTCCATGTGCCATGTATCTGGCCTGTTGAATATTTAGCCTGCAGCAGCATGTACCTTTCAAACTGGTCATGTACCGCCTGGAACTCACCATCTATAACCAGATCCTCTACAAGATGCGAGGGGATAAATATGGTTCCGTACTTGTTGGCCAGCACTACGTCGCCGGGTAGTACGGTGACATGCCCAATACGGATTGGCTGGTTGATGCTGGTTAACTGCATCTGGGCTATTACCGAAGGGTCCATCCCTTTTACCCAGGCATTAAAATTTTTAATTTCTGCTACTTCAGCTACATCGCGTATCGATCCGTTAAATATTACGCCCCGTTTGGTGTGGCCCGCTACCGAACTGCTCAGGCTTGAACCCATCAGGGTACCGTCGGCTATCTTTCCATAAGAATCTGCAACGTAAACATCGCCGTTCACTAATATATCAATGGGCCATAAATTTTGGCCACCCGCCTGCGACCGGCCTTCGGCCTTCCCGGCAGCGGTTATTACGTTCTTAAGGTCGGGCCTTGCGGGCATATATTGCGCGGTAACTACGCGTCCTGTCATAACACTATCGGAATGAAGAATCTGCCAGTCGCCCTCATACTGGTTCACATAGCCTTTGGTTTTTAGCTTTTCCCATGCTTCTTCTATGGTTAATTTCTTTAAACGTTCCAGGAGCTGGTCCGATACGCGCGGGCGTCCATCAGCTGAACGTTCGCCCGTCCATTCGGGGGTAAGCGATTTGATCTGTTCGGGCGTTGAGCCTAAACGTTGTTGTGCATTGGCTAAAAGCCCACCAGTTAGCAATGCAATTATTAGTAGTATTCTTTTCATATTGATTTGGTTTATCCTTTATATCCTTGCTCGAGGGTTAGTACCGATTGCAGCACGCCGCGGGCATAAGCCTGATTGTAAATATAGCCAATAAAATCGCCGCCGCGTTCCTTGTCGATAATATTTCCCGGCGGGTGTTCAGCAAATACGCCGTATTTATATTTCGCGCGAACCAGTTCCTGCATAACAGCGAACATATTAACCTGCCCTGCATCGGGGTAGGTTTCGGTATATTTAATCCGGGGGATCTCAACCTTTACATTACGGAAGTGCATGTGGTTAATGCGGTTGCGCGCTGCCATATAATGTAGTACATCGATAGCATTTTCGCCTATTTCGGTTGATACGCCGCAATCAAAGGTCATGCCGTTTGCCGGGCTGTCAACTATTGCCAGTAGTTTTTTCCATCCGGCAAAGCTCCCCATCGGCTGCGCCGAACCGCGGCTAAGCGGCGGTGGGGGATCGTTAGGGTGAAGCGCCATTTTTACCCCCGATTCTTCGGCTACAGGAATAATCGCTTTTAAAAAGTAAGTGATATTTTCCCAAAACTGCTCCTCGGATGTAGCGGGCTCGGCCTCAGTAGCTTTCAATTCGCTTGCCGCGAATTGCATTTCGTCGGCTCTGCGGTCGCGCGGCTCATTCCAGTTATTATCAGCCGGATTCGGCATTTTGCGGTTATAATCAAAGCTTAAATATCGGGCGTTCCCGCGGCCCACGCTGTTATAATAACCCTCGCGTAAACGGTGCGAATAAAAATTATATTCAATAACAGGTATACCAACCTTGCCGGTTATGCGTATAGCGTCCTGTACCTTTTTAATATCCTCATCGCGCCCCGCCATATTATGAAGGATGCTGGGCGGCAAAATTATCCGATGGTTAATAATGGAAAGACCCTCGGCCTTAAAACGGTCAACTATGGCTTGTATTTCTGCCTGTGTCCACGGCAATGCGGGGGCATCCATGTGTACATAATCGGCGCCGAACTGCTTGATCGCCCGAACTTTTGACGACATATCGTTATGCCCAACATTCATGGTCATTTTTGGCGTATCGGGGCCCTCAAGCACGGGCCATGGTACTTTTTGCGCAGGCAACGGGATAGCGTTTTTTGCTGACGCCGATGCGCCAACCGCACCAATTGACAATGCCGCAGCCAGCGAACTGCCTTTTTTTATGAAGTCCCTGCGGTTATTGCTCATGGATTTACCCTTTATAGCCTTGTTCTAATGTTAAGCAGGCCTGCAGCATAGCGCGGGCATAAGCCTGGTTGTACAGGTATGATATAAAATCGCCGCCGCGTTCCTTGTCTATCGCATTGCCACGCGGGTGCTCGGCAAATATGCCATATTTATAGTTGTGTTTAACCAGTTCCTGCATTATCGCGAACATATTAACCTGCCCGTTATCAATAAACACTTCAACATATTTCATTCTCGGCGTATCTAACAACACGTTGCGGTAATGTACATGGTTTATGCGTTTGCGGGCGGCCATATATCTTAACACTTCCACTGCGTCCTCGCCCAATTCTGTCGAAACACCGCAGTCAAACGTCATTCCATTTGACGGGCTGTCAACAATAGCGAGCATTTTTTTCCAGTCGGCAAAGCTGCCCATGATCTGTTCAGAGCCGCGGCTTATAGGCGGCGGTGGGTCGTTCGGGTGCAAAGCCATAACTACGCCTGCTTTTTCGGCCACCGGGATAACTGCTTTTAAAAAATAGGTAATGTTTGCCCAAAGCTGGTCCCGGGTCATGGCGGGCTCTTTTTCTGTAGGCGGCAGGTCTTTCGGAGCAATACCGGTAGTCGGATTTACCCGGTTATAATCAAACCCCAAATAGCTTGAGCCGCCGCGGCCCGGCACACTATAATAGCCTTCGGTAAGCCTGTGGGCGTAAAAATTATACTCCACTACCGGGATGCCAACTTTACCGGCAACAACCAGCGCATCCTGCACTAATTTAATTTCTGCATCGCGGCCTTCAGTACCGTGAATAATATTGCCATTGAAGCCCACCATCATATTAATGATGGTCAGCTCTGCAGCCTTAAACTTATCCACT
>CAISKH010000365.1 GCA_903885865.1 uncultured Mucilaginibacter sp. | reverse complement strand
CTGTTTGCCATAATCTGTTTAGTTATTTTTACAAAATCATCCACGCTCAACCGTTCCGCGCGCAGGTCAAGCAATGGCTCATAGGTCATTTTTTCTTTATTTATTAAGGACGATAAAGCATTGCGTAAAGTTTTACGGCGCTGGTTAAACCCGGCTTTTACTACCTGCCAAAACAGTTTTTCGTCGCAATCCAATTGTTCCACCAAGTTACGCGTTAACCGTATTACAGCTGATAATACTTTCGGCGGTGGATTAAATACCCCCGCTTTTACCGTAAACAAATATTCCACTTTATAATAGGCTTGCAAAAATACGCTGAGTATGCCATATTCCTTACTCCCCGGCTTAGCGGCGCAGCGTTCTGCCACTTCTTTTTGAAACATGCCCACCAGTTCAACCACCTGCTGCCGGTTATCTAACACTTTAAAAAGTATTTGCGATGATATGTTGTACGGAAAATTACCTATTATACCCAATGGGCCGTTAAACAAGGCGGCAAAATCCATCTCCAAAAAATCGGCATTAATGAGCCTCGTACCCAGTTTCGGGTATTTTTTTTGCAGAAACTCAAACGATTCGGTATCAATATCTATCAAATAGACTTCGTACGCTGTTTTCTCCAATAAAATATCCGACAAAACGCCCATCCCCGGCCCTACTTCTAATACCTGGCTGTACTTATTTTCGGGGCGCAGGCTGTCGACTATCTTTGCGGCTATGTTTTTATCCGTTAAAAAGTGTTGGCCTAAATGTTTTTTTGCCCGTACTATTGTCATTATTAATCTATTATTTGAGCAAATTAAGTCATATTTGTGCTTTAATCAGGAAGTTTGAGCCTAAAATCTTTTCTTTGTAATGTGTTTTGAGGTAAAACCTGCCGGCCGGCAGGCAGGGGTGAAGGCTAAAAGGTAAAAGAACCTAATCGGGGAAATCAAAATAAATATGAGCAATAAACTAAAAGTAGGTATAAGCATAGGCGATGTAAACGGCATCGGGTTAGAGATCATTATCAAAACCCTGGCTGACCCTATGATCTATAATTATTGCGTCCCTATTGTTTATGGTCATACCAAAGTGGCGTCATTTTACCGCCGCTTAACCGAGCTTCATGAACTTAATTTTAACGTTGTAGACCATCCGTCAAAAGCGCAGCCAAAAAGGGCGAATATGATTAACTGCTGGGAAGAAGATGTAAAGATAGAGCCCGGCAAGCCTGATAAAGAGGTTGGCAAATATGCTTTCGTTTCATTAGAAAGGGCCACTGCCGACCTGATAAACGGAGATATTGACGCGTTGGTTACAGCCCCCATCAATAAAGATACCATACAAAGCGAAAACTTTAACTTCCCCGGCCATACGGAGTATTTACAGGATAAGGACGGTGCGGCTGAATCATTAATGTTTTTGGTTAGCGATACGCTGCGTGTTGGTGTAGTTACCGGGCACATACCCGTTACTGCTGTGCCCAAAAGCATCACTACCGAAAAGGTGTTAGCCAAATTAAAGCTGATGAATGCCAGCCTGCGCGATGATTTTTGGATACAGAAACCCAAAATAGCGGTTTTAGGATTAAACCCCCATGCCAGCGATAATGGCCTGATAGGCAATGAGGAGCAAACTACCATCATCCCCGCCATTGAGGAAGCAAGGGCAAACGATATACTGGCATTTGGCCCTTATGCTGCCGACGGTTTTTTTGCCAACGGCACTTATTTGCAGTTTGATGCTGTGCTGGCCATGTACCACGACCAGGGGCTGATACCGTTTAAACAAATAGCTTTTGAATCGGGGGTTAACTTTACGGCAGGATTAAAATTTGTACGTACCTCGCCCGATCATGGTACGGCTTATGACATTTCCGGCAAGAACCTGGCATCCGAAATATCGTTCCGCGAAGCTATATTTACTGCTTTGCACATAGCCCGGCACCGTTTAGAAAGCGCTGAATTGAACGAAAACCCGCTGTTGTTTACCAAACTGAGCCGGGACAGGGATTAAGTATTCCACATACGAATTTCACAAATGTTAATATAAAGGCCTTTTAAAAGGGCTTTTTTTGTTTGTAATTCGTTATATTTGATAATACCGATCACCCCTTACTTAACCGCGTTATGAGAAAAGTTTCAGATATACTTACCCGAAAGGGAGGAGGCGTAATTGCCATAGATGCCAATACTTCTGTTTTAGACGCGTTGCGAATGATGGCCGAAAAAAATATCGGCTCAGTTATCGTTACAGAAGATGAGGAGTATGTTGGCCTGGTAACCGAAAGGGATTATGCCCGCAAGGTAGTGCTGGAAGGACGGTCATCAGATCACACCACCGTGCGCGAAATTATGAGCACCGGCCTGCCCCGCATACTTCCTGCCAGTTCCATTGAAACCTGTATGCATATTATGAGCGAAACCAATTTGCGCTATCTGCCTGTTTTTAGTAACGACAGGCTATGCGGCATTATCTCTATCAACGATGTGGTTACCGAAACCATCCTGTTCCACGAGGATACCATTGAGCATTTGAAGAGTTACATACAGTCGTAAATTAAAGGTGATTTGGCCAAAATACTGCTACCCAAACATTTTTGCGTATCTTGCCCAACATCAATAAAGCAGAGTGACATTTCAGGATTTTAAATTTAACGAACACCTAACAGAAGGCATTATAAGCATGGGGTACACCACCCCTACCCCCATACAGGCCATGGCTATCCCGGTAATTTTACAGGGTAAGGACCTGATAGCCTGCGCGCAAACCGGCACGGGTAAAACCGCCTCATTTTTGCTACCGGTATTGGAGCATATCAGCCATACCAATAAACATCAAACCAGTACGTTAATTTTAACGCCCACGCGTGAGCTTGCCCAGCAAATAGACCAGCAGGTTGAAGGATTGGCTTATTTTACCGGTATCAGCTCCATCGCGGTTTTTGGCGGAGGAGATGGCCATGTATATGAGCAGCAGCGCCGGGGTATACAAAACAATGTTAATATTATAGTGGCCACGCCGGGCAGGCTGATAGCCCACCTTACGTCGGGCGTATTAAAGTTGAACCACATCAGTCATTTAATACTGGATGAGGCCGACCGTATGCTGGATATGGGTTTCCAGGATGATATTATGCGCATAATAAGTTACTTGCCTAAGGAGAGGCAAACCTTATTATTTTCGGCTACAATGCCGGGGCGCATACGTACGCTGGCTAAATCGGTATTGAAGAACCCTGAACAAATTAACATCGCCTTATCGCAACCCGCCGTGGGTATTGACCAACAGATATACCGCCTGCACGATCAGCAAAAAACGCCTTTATTGCAACATTTATTAAAGGATGGCAATTTTGCCAGCACGCTGATATTTGCTTCAAGGAAAGAGATAGTAAAGGCCTTAAATAAAGAATTAAAAGCCATACATATTAAAGCCGAGGCCTTTCACTCCGACCTGGAGCAACGGGAGCGCGAAGAGATTCTTTTAAAATTTAAAAACCGGCAGCTGCCCGTTATTATTGGCACTGATGCCCTTTCGCGCGGTATTGATGTGGAGGGTATTGACCTGGTAATTAATTACGATGTACCGGGTGATGCCGAAGATTATATCCATCGCATTGGCCGTACTGCAAGGGCCGCAACTACCGGCACCGCCATTACCTTTGTTAATCACCGCGATGAGCGCAGGCTGAAAAGCATTGAAGAGCTGATAGATAGAAAAATAACCCAGCACCCGTTACCTGTTCATTTAACCAACATAGTTGAAGTTAGGCAGGAAGCCAAGCCTAACCAAAACAGGAATACCAGGGGCAAAAAGAGGGTTTGGAAGAAGTAGTCTCAGCCCCCTCTAAATCTCCCTCGGTAGGGGAGACTTTTTGTATGTGCTTTCATTAGAATATGGTTTCTTTCAAGGAGGATTAAAGTCCTCCCTACCGGGGAGGATTTAGGTGGGGCTTACCCAAACAAATCACTGCTCAAGTACCTGTCGCCCCTGTCGCAGCAAATAAATACGATAGTGCCTTCTTTTAGTTCTGCGGCCAGTTTTATAGCTGCTGCTAAGGCCCCGCCACTACTCATACCAGCGAAAACACCCTCCTGTTTAGCCAGTTTTCGGGTCATTGCAACAGCTTCTTCTTCTGATATATCCATTACCCTGTCTACCCGCTTTGGGTCGAATATTTTCGGCAGGTAAGCTTCGGGCCAGCGGCGTATGCCGGGTATGGACGAGCCTTCTGTTGGCTGGCAGCCTACTATTTGTACGGCAGGGTTCACTTCTTTTAAAAATTTAGAGCAGCCCATTATGGTG
>CAISKH010000364.1 GCA_903885865.1 uncultured Mucilaginibacter sp. | reverse complement strand
TATTTGCACAACATCAATTTCGTAAATATCGGCTATCTGCTCTAATCGTGATAAGTTTATATCAGTAACGCCGGTTTCAATTTTTGAAAAAGCAGGAATAGAGATCCCTAAACGGTTTGCTACATCTTCCTGGCTCCAGCCACGCTGATGCCTAAAGGTACGAATGTTCTTACCTATTGTCTTGTTTGTTTTCTTTTTGGGGGTATCATTCATCTCTGTGTTAATTATTAATTCTGGGGAAAGGGTATAATTAACTATCTCAAATTATATGCCATGGGTGACATTGGGTTAAATTACCCAAAAATGGCGCTATTTGCTATATTAACGGATATTAGGTGTGGAAATTGTTCTACAAAAATGGGTAATGTGATTTAATTATTGGTTTAAAATACACAGTTTTGCAAACTTTAACAATAGTTGTTTCTGCCCAATTTCTTTAAAGAAAATAGTTGCTTTTACATCCGGCTTATTACCTTCAAGGCTTATTACCTTACCAAAACCGAATCGTTCATGCTCCACTTCCATACCCACCTGTAGTTTTGAGGTATCCGAAGGTGCAAATCCTGCCGATGGAACATGGGCCTTTGCTAATATGGAGGTTGTTTTAATAGTTGCCGTTTTTGGTTTCGAAAATGTATTGTCGGTCCTGCTCCAGGCGCTGCGTTCATCATCATAATTAAGGCTGCCGGAAATAACCGGTTTGGCGGTAAAATCGAGTTCCAGGTATTGGGCGTCAATTTCATCAAGGAAACGGCTGGGCTCACAACTAATGAGTGTGCCAAACTTAAAACGCGAGGTGGCATAACTTAAGGTTAGTTTGCTTTCGGCCCGTGTAATGGCTACATAGAACAAGCGACGTTCTTCTTCCAGGTCGCTGCGCGAATTTAGCGCCATTTGCGAAGGGAACAAATTTTCCTCTAAACCAACTACATATACCTGCGGAAACTCCAGCCCCTTTGACGAATGTATGGTCATTAACGAAACAGTATCGGCATTGGGATCTTTATCATTATCATCATTAGTGAGCAGGGCAATATCCTGCATAAACACATCCAGCCCCTTTTCTTCAATATCCTCGCGCTCCGAGAATTCTTTTATACCATTCAGCAATTCCTGTATATTTTCATACCGGTTAAGACCCTCTACAGATTTGTCTTCGTACAGGTCTTTTAACAGCCCTGAGTGCTGCGCAATATATAACGCGGCCTCATAAGCACTTTGTGTTTTGGTAAGCACCTGGAAGCTCTGTATCATGGTAGCAAACGCGCCAACAGCGGCTGAAATACGGCCATCCAGGTATTTTGAGGGATTGGTAATAACTTCCCACGCGGTAATTTGATGCTGATCGGCGGTAACAATAATTTTATCAACAGATGTATCGCCTATGCCGCGGCGCGGGTAATTAATAACGCGTTTCAGCGCCTCCTCATCATTAGGGTTAAAAGTGAGCCTGAAATAAGCTATCAGGTCCTTAATTTCTTTTCGCTGGTAAAAGGAGAGGCCTCCGTATATTTTATAAGGCGTACCCAACTTGCGCAAAGCCTCTTCCATCGATCGTGATTGCGCGTTGGTGCGGTATAGTATGGCAAAATCGTTCCACTTTAAACCTTTAGTGGTGCGCTCATACATAATGGCTTCGGCAACCAGTTTTCCTTCTTCGTTATCGCTGAAGGCGCGCATCACTTTTATCTTGTCTCCGGTTTCTTTTTCGCTGAAAACATGCTTTTTTAATTGCTCCTTATTGTTAGCGATAACGCTGTTGGCAACATTTACAATATTTTTTGTAGAACGATAGTTCTGTTCCAGCTTAAATACTTTAAGATCGGGATAATCTTTTTCAAAATTGAGGATATTCTGAATATTAGCCCCCCGGAAAGCATAGATACTCTGCGCATCGTCGCCAACAACGCAAATATTCTCATTTACCGCTGCCAGTTTTTTTACAATGAGGTATTGCGAAAAATTAGTATCCTGGTATTCATCCACCATAAGGTATTTAAACTTATGCTGGTATTTATTGAGTACTTCAGGGTAGGTTTTAAGAAGCTCGTTGGTTTTGAACAGCAGGTCGTCAAAATCCATGGCCCCGGCGCGGAAGCAACGGTTCACATAGGTTTCATATATCTTGCCCAACTGACCGCGGTTGGTGGCAATATCATCGGCCTGTATCTGGTCGTTTTGCTGATACTCCTGCCACGATACCAGGTTGTTTTTTGCCGCCGATATGCGGTTCAATACAAAATTTACACTGTACAGCTTATCATCCAGGTTCATTTCTTTTAAAATGGCACGGAATACGCTTTTGCTGTCGTCGGTATCGTAAATGGTGAAGTTGTTGGGGTAGCCAATTTTATCGGCCTCAACCCGTAACAACTTTGCAAAAACAGAGTGGAACGTACCCATCCAAATATTTTTGGCTTCGAGCCCAACCAGGTGCAGTATACGTTCGCGCATTTCGCGCGCTGCCTTATTTGTAAAGGTGAGTACAAGTATATTAAACGGATCAACACCGTGGCGTACCAGGTGCGCCACGCGGTACGTAATTACACGTGTTTTACCCGAACCGGCGCCGGCAATGATCATTACCGGGCCCTGTATTTGCTGTACTGCCGCCTGCTGCTCCGTGTTTAGCCCCTCTAAATAATCCAATGCTTGATCCTCGTTTTCGTGAACGCGAAATTAAGGTTTTTGAGGTGAAAGGAGAAGGGTTTTGATACCGAATTTAGGGATTTAATATTGATGGTTGTTGTTTTATAATAAAATAGGCTCTTTCAAAAATATTAATAAAAAAGAAGGGAAAACAACCAAACCATTATTCCAGCTCTTTGTAAACAATGCTAAAATCAACCTTTTCCAGCTTTAATTCTTTCCGTTTTTGTTCAAAATCCGTTGCCGACATTGGGCCGATAAGGCCGAAATTATCGCCCGGAAGATACTTTCGTTTAGTTGGCAAAATAAAGTAATTAGTTATAGTTTTACTATTATCCGGATGTTGCTTCGCGACGATGTATTTTTTGTTATAACCCAGTGCGAAAACTGTTTTCTTTATTACAGGCACATAGTTTTTGCCGGTAGGTTCATAGTATGACAAGTTTAATTGGCCCCAATCATCCGTGGCCATAAGATGATAATTATCGAAAATGTTATTGTTTAAAAGCGAAGTGCAAAAATAATCTAAAGGGGTAAGGTCGGCTACTCTTTGAAGTGCCCATACGCCCCAAAAAGAAAAACCAACCCCAGGGGTGATGCCCCTTTTTCCATCAACTCCAGACCGGTAATTAAAAAATTCATACCCTCCGGGAGTTGTGCTCCCATTCTTATCAATTGTCATAGTGTCTACACACTGGTTTACCCATGTTAATTGATTTTGGTTCCATATTACATCATACGTATCAGCCGGTATTCGGGTATAATAAATGTAGAGGTCATGCCTCGGGGCGCTATAGGGTTTTGAAATTAAGGTCTTAAAATTATTATTAGCAGGTGTTATTATGCTATCAATGTTCAGCAACCTAAGAGGGGAGGGATTTTGGTGGTTTTGCTTATCATTGATCTCATAAGTGAAAAAGCCCTCCGCTCTTGAAGTATTATTCATCGCTGACCTAAAAAAATGCCGGGCCGAGCCCAGGTAGGCCAGCTTTC
>CAISKH010000363.1 GCA_903885865.1 uncultured Mucilaginibacter sp. | reverse complement strand
TGTGGATAGTTAAAATTATCACCTGTAAAGTTTTTAATTTTAATGCGGGTGATTTAAAAATTATTGTAACTTTATTAACCTAAATTATAACCAAAATACCTAAATTATAAATAATGGAGAAGAGAAGAGAGTTCATCAAAAAGGTGGCTATTACTACCGGTGGCATTGCCTTGGGAAGCAAAGCCTTTAGTTTCACTAAATCGAGCTATAACCGGATCATCGGCGCTAACGACAGGATACACCAGGCCATTATAGGGCTGAATGGTCGCGGCGGCAGTATGTCGGGTACATTTGCCCGTCAGCAAAACCTGATGATCAATACCATATGCGATGTGGATTCAAGGACCATACCCAAAGTTCAAAAATCAGTATCGGCTATAACGAAAGTCGACGCGCCCAAAGGCGAAGGCGATGTTCGCAAAGTAATGGCCGACAAAGATATTGATGCCATTTACATAGCCACCCCCGACCACTGGCACGCGCCGATGGCCATAATGGGTTGCCAGGCAGGTAAGCATGTTTATGTAGAGAAGCCATTAAGCCATAACCCTCACGAAGGAGAAATGGCAATTGCAGCAGCAAGAAAATATAACCGTATTGTACAAATGGGGGCTCAACGCCGCTCATCGCCGCTTGCCATCCAATGCGTGGAAGAACTGCATGGTGGTGTTATTGGCAGGGTTTATTTAGCCAAAGCCTGGTACACCAATAAGCGCGATGCCACTTTCCTAAAACCCGCATCAGTACCCGATTGGTTGAACTACGACCTATGGCAGGGCCCCGCGCCCCGCAAGGCTTACCAGGACGGGTTAATACACTATAACTGGCATTGGTTCTGGGATTACGGAACAGGCGAAGCCTTGAATAATGGCACCCATGAAGTTGATTTTGCACGCTGGGGCCTTAATGTTGACTTCCCTACCCGGGTAAGCTCGGTTGGTGGCCGTTACCAGTTTAAAGACGACTGGCAAACACCCGATACCCAAATTATTACAATGGATTATCCCGACCGGGTATCGCTGATGTGGGAGAACCGCAGTTCGAACGGAAGGAAGATAGAAGGTGCAGACAGGGGAGTAATATTTTATGGGGACAAGGGCAGTTTAGATAGCGACGGCGAAGGCTATACTGTATATGACCTGGCCGGTAAAATGGTAAAAGAGGTTAAAAAACAAGGCCCTACAGAAGTTATCGACGCAAGAAACACAGCGAGCGTAAGCCTGGGAATGGACAGCCTGCATGTAGCTAACTTCCTGGATTCCATCCGTAATAATAAAAAACCAAATTGTGATGTTGAATTAGGTTATAAGAGTGTGGTGGCCATGCAATTGGGCAATATATCATGGCGCGTTGGGCGCGACTTGCACCTTGACCCTAAAAACGCTCATATTATTAATGACCCTGAGGCACAAAAATTATGGAGCCGTACTTATGAGCCGGGATGGGCGCCTAAAGTTTAATTCATATACTAAACCCTAAATAACTAAACCAATTTAAACAATGAAAAAGCACACTGGTTTTTGCAGCGCCTTATTGGTAGCTGTGTTTATTTTATGTTCTTCTTTAATTAATGGCGGTTTGCCGCTAAAGCATCCGGCGCCAAAGAAGAAAACTATAAAACGCGCCGAAGTTGATTCAAAAATGGAATGGTGGAGCAAGGCGAGGTTCGGTATGTTTATCCATTGGGGTGTTTATAGTGTACCGGCAGGCGTGTACCAGGGCC
>CAISKH010000362.1 GCA_903885865.1 uncultured Mucilaginibacter sp. | reverse complement strand
GCAATGCCATACAAGCCTGGAACGTAGCGCGGGCGTATGATTGATTATACAAGTAGGTTGCGAAAGCCTGATCTCCGGGATGTGTCTTGTCAAATTCATTATCACGCGGATGTTCGGCCCAAACACCGTACTTGTATTTACCTTTTATCAGTTCATACATTACGCCCATCATATCCACATCGCCATTATCAATTATTACTTCCACGTATTTTATCCTGGGTGTATCAACAATAACATTGCGGAAATGGACATGGTTTATACGCTTGCGCGACATCATATATTTACATACCTCAACCGCGTTCTCGCCTATTTCTGTGGATACGCCGCAGTCGAACGTCATACCGTTTGAGGGGCTGTCAACCAGATCGAACAGGTGTTTCCAGTCTTTAAAGGTCGACATGATCTGTTCCGAACCACGGCTTATCGGCGGGGGCGGATCATTAGGGTGCAGCGCCATAACTACGCCGGCCTTTTCGGCTACCGGGATAACGGCTTTTAAAAAATATTCGAGGTTTTCCCAGGCTTTTGCAGCGGTTTGCGCAGGTTCTCTTGCAGTAGGCTTCAAGTCAACCATTGCAAGGTTCTCCTCTTCCGGGCTACGGGCGCCCCTATAATTCCATAGGTTATCTTTCGGGTCGGGCTGACCTTTACGGTTATAATCATAACCCAGGTATTGAATGCCGCCGCGGTCTTTCGCTGATATATTATAATAACCCTCAACCGCGCGGTGCGAGTAAAAATTATATTCAACAACCGGGAGCCCGACTTTACCGGCTGCTATTAAAGAGTCTTTTACTTTTTGTATTTCTTCATCGCGCCCCTCGGTACCATGAATTATAGCGCCTGAGAAATTGATCATCATATTGATAATCGTCAATCCTTCGGCTTTAAAGCGATCCTGAATAGCCCTAAGACCATCTTCTGTCCAGGGTATACGCGGCCCGCCCATGTGTACATAATCGGCGCCAAACTGTTTATACCATTTCATTTGGGATGCACTCGTGTTTGCTCCTACGCTCATGGTTAATTTGGGTGTGTCAGGCCCCTCTATCAAATTAGAAGGCCGTGGATTACCACCGGGAGCAGCAGTTTCTGCCGGTTCGTTTTTAAATGTTGATGCCGATACGCCCATTGCGCCTAACGACAGTGCTGCCGCCAGCGAAGTGCCTTTTTTTATAAAGTCTCTGCGATTATCTTTCATAATTCTGTATTAATTGGTAAGCCTGGGGTGTTAATTGGTTGTGATAAATATATACGCAATTTTGCAAATTAGCGCCCTGCACCAGCTAAGGTCAGCATATTGTTACAAAACATACTGTTTTTTGTATACAAAAAGAAAAACCCTGCTGTTATGCAGGGCCTTCCTTTTTAGTGTTCTCTGTTATTTAAAATACCGGCGTAGTTTGCTTTTCGGGCAATGGCTTACGCGGTATCATTTCGTCGCGCTCGGCGGTATTGTACACAAATGACGCCACTATAACCGCGGCCTGTTTCAAATCTTCGGGACTCATTTTATCATAGGTATCCTGGTTGCTATGATGGGTACGTGAGCCATAATCCATAGGGTCCTGCAAAAACTCGAAGCCCGGAATGCCGACGGCGTCAAATGCTACGTGGTCTGTACTGCCTGTATTCCGGATAGTTACCGTGTTGGCGCCCAGATCCTTAAAAGGCGCCAGCCATGCCTGGAAAATAGGACCCGCCGCTGCGTTACTTTGCAAATATATGCCCCGTATTTTGCCGGTACCATTATCAAGGTTATAATAGGCCGATATTTTAGCTTGTTCAGGTTTAAGTACCATGGTAGTGGGGTCGCCAAAATGGTTTAATACATATCCTTTTGAACCAAATTCCCCTTGTTCTTCCGAACTCCACAAGGCTATACGTATCGTCCGGCGCGGATGATAACCGATCCTGGTTAATATACGCATGGCCTCCATCATAACCGCGCTTCCTGCGGCATTATCAGTACCGCCTGTTGCGCCGTGCCACGAGTCGAGGTGGCCGCCAAGCATCACCACCTGGTCCTTTAATTTAGGATCGGTGCCGGCAATTTCGCCCACAACGTCATAGCCTTGCAGGTCCTTATCAAAAAATTCGGTTTTAATATCGGCTTCCATAGTAACTTTTACACCTGCTTTTACCAGGCGCAAAATTCGCTGGTAATCTTCACTGCTGGTTTCCAGCTCGGGGGCAACAGCCTTAGCCGTATCCCGGTATGATGCGCCGTTGGTGGTAAACACGGTACCATCAGTACCGCGCGCCTGGCTCAACACAAGGCCTGCGCCTTCCTGCACTTCAAATTGGCTTAATGCAGTACGCAGCGCCAGTAATGAACGGGCATTGCCTGCTCTTCTCGGAAAACCACCTCTTCCCCCGGTTGCTGTTGTGGCTTTGGCCATTGCGTCCAATGTACTATCCGCATAACGTGAGGCATCTGGCCTGGTAAAATTTATTTCAGCAAGGGGCGCGGCATCAGTTATTACGATTTTCCCTTTTAGTTTCCCTTTATACTTTTCCAGGTCGGTCACGGTATCAACCTTTATATAAACAACTTCGCCTTTAAACAAACCGTTAGTACCGGGTGTCCATGCTTTGGGGATGGCTATTATGGCATGATAATAGGGCTCGGTTATGGCCGCATAGTTTTTTTGCACTTCCCAGCCTTTGCCAAATTTACCCCAGGGCTCGCGCATTGCATGGACCATGCCCCATGTTTTTAATGTATTTACCGCATAATCCTGGGCGCGTTTAAGCCCGGGCGAACCCGATAAACGCGGCCCCGAAATATCGGTAAGGTGAAAAGCAATATCCATTACCTGCGATTTGTATAAACCTTCCTCGCGTATTCGCTGGGTGATTACAGGGTCAGGAGTGTTTTGGGCCATAGCGGTAGCCAGCGTGCCTGCCGAAAGCAGGAAAACATACAATAGTTTCTTTTTCATGATAATAATAAGTCAGTTGTAACAAACTTATTTATTTATCGCTGTAAAACAAACAGGAGCGCCAACAAAGTTGCAGAAGTAGTAAATATTTTAAATTATATTTGAATTATGAGTTCGTACAGGTTAGACAGGACCGCCTTTAAAGCACAAACCGCAGCGGAAGCCACAGCCAGCCAGGCCGCCTATTACCGGAGCCTGACCTGGCAGGAACGGTTGCGCATAGCTAATTATTTAAACAGCATAGCCTACAATTACCCGGAAAACGAGCCGCCTAAAATGGATAAAACAGTTTTTAGTACAAGGTCGCGCAAATAAATGGGGAATATTTTTAATGATGATTTCAGAGATTTTATCCGCGAACTTAATAATCATGAGGTAAGATATATTCTTGTTGGCGGTTATTCTGTAATACTTCACGGTTATTCACGCACAACGGGCGATATGGATATTTGGGTCGACAAGACATCTGAAAATTATAAAAAAATAAAGCTGGCATTTTTTGAATTTGGGATGCCGGTTTTTGATATGACGGAGGAAAACTTTTTAAATAACCCTGAAATGGAAGTTTTCTCATTTGGCAGGCCGCCTACTTCAATTGATATAATGATAGAAGTAAAGGGAATGGATTTTAACACGTGTTATTCTAATTCTGTTTTTTTTGACGAAGATGGCTTACAGATAAGGACGATACATTACAATAACTTAATAAATGCAAAAAAGGCATCAGGACGTGCAAAAGATATAAATGATTTGGAAAACCTAAATCCGAAGTAAGGCTGCAATAGGAAGTAATTCAGCCTGCCAGTTGATTAATTCACCAGCAATTTATACCCCCGGCCATGCACGTTAATGATCTCGACTGACGGGTCATCTTTTAAATATTTGCGTATTTTACTTAAAAAAACATCCATACTGCGGCCGTTAAAATAGTTATCATCATGCCATATATGCAGCAGCGCCTCTTCGCGGGTAAGCACTTCGTTCTTTTTTATGCAAAGCAGGCGCAGCAATTCGGCCTCCTTGGTTGATAGTTTTTGCTGCGTGCCGTTTATGGCTATAATTTGTGTGGTATAATCAAATGCGTAATGGCCAATTTCAAAATGCGAAGGGTGCTGTTCTTCCTTCTTTTCGGCGTTTTCTGTTCTTTTCAGCAGGGCGTTAATACGCAGCAACAATTCTTCTATCCGGAAGGGTTTGGTAATATAATCGTCGCCTCCTAAATTAAAAGCCTGGGTTTTATCTTCTATCATGCCTTTAGCGGTAGCAAAAATAATAGGAACATGCGCGTTAATTTTCCTTATATCCTTGCCTAAGGTAAAACCATCCTTTTTGGGCATCATTACATCCAGTATTAACAGGTCGAAACTTTGTTTGGTAAAAGCGTGCAGCCCTTCTTCGCCATCGGTACATAAAACGACTTCAAACTTCCCTTTTAACTGCAGGTAATCCTGGAGCAGCAGGCCCAGGTTAGGATCATCTTCAACCAGTAATATTTTTTTCATAGGATGTGTTTTGTCCGGAAGTCCGAAAGACGGAAAGTCCGGAAGATGATTAATTTGTATAATGCGTTTATTTACTAACAACGCATATTGGCGGATAAATGCTATCCCACTTTTTGCTATCTCTCCCCAGCTTTCGGACTTCCGGTCTTCCCCGTCTTTCCGATTAACCTAAGCGCCCTGAAACCGCAGCTCAAATTCCGACCCCTTGTCTTTTTCCGACCGTACGTTTATGGTACCGTTCAGCCTTTTCACTATGGTATTAACATAACTTAACCCCAATCCAAAACCTTTAACATTGTGCACATTACCGGTTGGTATACGATAAAATTGTTCAAATATTTTTGTTTGCTGGTCGCGGCTCATTCCTATTCCCTTATCGGCTACTTTAACAATTACGTGCCCGTTCCTGTTTAAACTACTTATGGTTATGTGCGGTTGCCCCTCACTGTATTTTATAGCGTTATCAATTAAATTATACAACACGTTCGAGAAATGCAGTTCATCAGCTTTTATAATAGCGTTTTCGGCCTCTAATTCTAACTTTACTTCGGCGTTACATTTTTGCAGCTTAAGCTCCATGCTATCAACTACCACGCTTATCATTTCGTTAACATCAAGCGGGGTTTTATCCAGCTTAAAATCATTCTTATCAATACGGGCAATATTCAATACCCGTTCAATATGGCTGCCCAGGCGTTCGTTTTCTTCATAAATAATATTGGCCAACCTTGATATACGGCCCCTGTCGGCAACAATTTCATTATCCCTTAAAGCCTCGCTCGCGATCATGATAGTTGATACCGGGGTTTTAAACTCATGGGTCATGTTATTAATGAAATCTGTTTTCATTTCGGCTATTTTTTTTTGCCTGATGATAGAGAACAGTGTATAGCCAAAACAAAATACCAGTATAAACAGCAACCCGCCGGTAATACCCATATTGGTTGTCATCATACTTAATATATGCGAATTTTTTTGCGGAAAAGATAGTCTTATCATCCCCGGATCGTTAATAACATCTTTGCCAAATATTGGCGTTTGATAGGTATTGGCAGGTATAAAAACGGGCTTATCGCCGCTCATATCAGCCTTCAAGAATATAAGCGAATCGTTATTCGCGTTGGTTACTTCGTAGCTAAAAGGCAAATAAATATCCTTATTGTGCAGCTCAAAACGCAGCAATGAGTCGATCCAGAACGGATCGAGGCGTTTTTTCAGCGGTTCACCCGATTTTTGATATTCCTCAAAAACATTTTGCATTACATTGGGCTTATCGCCTGTTGCATTTTGAGAGGAATTAGCTTCGATCAGTTTTTTTATCTGCCGCACTTGCTTTTCATTCTGCTTGCGGTACTGCTCCTGCCGCCATTCCGGATTTATAATTCTCTCTTTAACTAATTGTTCACCAAATTGCGGATCGAAATAAGGATATTGAATTATCTTAAATTTCGGGGGAGGGGCCTGGGTTTTATCATGTTTTTTTAATACTGGCACAAAACCGCCTATATGCAAATTTCCAAACTCGTCGGTATATTCTTGAATACCTACCTGCACGTTTTTTGTCAGCTCATCTAATCGCTGTCGTTCCAGCATATGCTTTAGGCTATCGTTTAACAACGCCAGCTTGCGCTGAGCCTGGGTTTGCTTTTTCTTTGAATTAGCGCCCCGGCCGGTTTTATCATCAACGCTGTTTTTGGCAGATATTTCAATAATGTGGTTCTCATTTTCGTTACCGGCTGGTGTAACGTTGCGTTGCACCTGGCTTTTAATAAAATTTGCGGCATCCTGCCGGCTTAACTTAGTTACTACGTTGTTGAGCGCCTCACTAACAGAACGGTCAAACAGCTTTGATTGCATATCATACGATTGCCTTAAAAAGTACAATTGCATAGCAACCACACCCAATAGTGCAAAACTCATTAAACTAATAATAATACCTATGCTTCGCTTTTTCACGCTGTGCTAATGTTTAATAGCGCGAATAAATATTATTATAACCTTATTAATATTTATCGCTAAAAACAAAAATATATTTAAATAAACCGAGAGTAGTCGCTTTTAACAATTTTTAACATATCGTGTTGCGAAGGATCATATTCATAGCGATTGGTTTAAAACCCATCGCTATATAAAAATAACGTGCTAAATACAAAAACCCCGACAAAGCGGGGTTTTTGTATTACTTCATAGGCTTTAATAAGGCCTTACTGTAAGATCTTAAAACGGCAGGTCGTCGTCCTC
>CAISKH010000361.1 GCA_903885865.1 uncultured Mucilaginibacter sp. | reverse complement strand
TTCATAATAAAATGATGATCGGCGCCATGAGCCTCGACCTGTTCTCGGTATTTTTTGGCGGCGCGGTAGCCCTGCTGCCGGTATTTGCCAACGAAATATTGCATGTGGGCCCTCAGGGCCTGGGGATAATGCGCGCCACATCATCATTAGGCGCGGTATTGGTTATGCTGGCTATGGCGCGTATATCGCCAATGGGTAAACCCTGGCGCAACTTGTTGATAGCGGTTACCGGTTTTGGTTTATCAATTATTTGCTTTGCCTTGTCGCGTAATTTTTATTTATCACTGCTGTTTTTATTTACCGAGGGCGGGTTCGACAGTATAAGCGTATTAATACGCGGCACCATCATGCAGTTGCTTACCCCCGAAAGTATGCGCGGGCGGGTATCGGCAGTAAATCAAATGTTTATTGGTTCATCAAACGAAATAGGGGCCTTTGAATCAGGAACTGCAGCAAAGCTGATGGGTACTGTCCCGTCTGTATTGTTTGGCGGAAGCATGACACTGTTAATTGTAAGTATTACTTACTTTAAGACTAAAAAGCTAATTCCGCTATCATTAAATGAAATATCGGCGCCAGATGTTGAAGTGAAGGAAGAGATCGCTATTTAAACCACCGTGTCATCCTATGCAAACATAGGATGACAAGCAGAAATATTTTGGATATTATTCGGGCTGCCTTATGCTATGCCAAAACCAATAAATAAGCGGGCCTATTATAGGAACTATCAGCACTATAACAAACCATAAAAATTTATTATTCCGGTTAACATTGCTATTGCGAAAAATGCTGATCAATGCGAATATCACCAACAATGCCCATAAGATCAAAAAGATCAATCCAAAGGTACCGCTGATAGCTGATGTAATGATATACATGAGTTTGTTTTTTTAAACTATTTCAACGACGTCTTTTTCGCCAATTTGCTGCCGCCACATAGCATAGTATAGTCCCTTTTGCATTAGCAGGTCGGTATGCCTGCCCGATTCTATAATGTTGCCTTTTTCCAGCACATATATCCGGTCGGCATGCATTATGGTTGATAAACGGTGTGCTATCAATATGGTTATATGATCTCTAAACACCGATACGTCCCTAATAGTTTCAGTTATTTCCTCCTCGGTCAATGAATCAAGCGACGAGGTGGTTTCATCAAACACCAATAGGTCGGGCCTGCGCAATAAGGCACGGGCTATCGACAAACGTTGCTTCTCGCCGCCTGATACCTTTACGCCACCCTCGCCTATAACGGTATCAAGGCCGTTGCTGGCGCGGGCAAGCAAGCTCTGGCACGCCGAACGGTACAATACATCCATACACTCCTCATCCGTAGCGTCAGGGCGCACAAATTGCAGGTTCTCGCGTATAGTGCCCGAAAACAACTGGGTGTCCTGCGTCACAAAGCCTATACGCTCGCGCAGTTGGTCGAGGTCAATTTCTTTACTTAGTATATTGTTGTATAATATATCGCCTTCTAAAGGCTGGTACAGCCCGACCAATAATTTAACCAAAGTTGTTTTACCCGAACCCGAGGGGCCAACAAAAGCTATGGTTTCGCCGGTATGTGTTTCAAAGTCAATATGGTTAAGCGCGTTGCGGTTAGCTGTTAAATGTTTGAAGGTTACATTATTGAAGGTTAAAGTACTCAATTTCTCTACAAGCACCGGCTTTTCTGGTTTTATGTCGATAGGCGTGTTGATTATGCTTTCAAAATTTCCT